>JACPFE010000203.1 GCA_016183145.1 Deltaproteobacteria bacterium
CGCAGTCGCGCGCGATTTTTTCCACGCGGCTTGGTTTCGTCATTGTGCCATGGTGCAGTGAACACCACGCTCAGAACCAAGTCCAGTCCAGCCGAGATAAAGTAGAATGTCCCCTTTTCCCCATCCCGGTTGTTTCGAACGCGAAGCCATTGTAGACTCCAGCCAGTGCTCATCCATGAGTTTATTTGGCCACAGGACCGTATTGATCACATAGCCAGACACCAAGTTCAACCGAAAGAGGTCGAGGAAGTGTGCTTCGGTCAGGCATGGGTGCGGCGCGCCAAGGCGACCGGTAAAAATCCTGTCTATTATGTTCTCGGACAAACCGCGTCTGGACGATATCTGTTTTGTGTCGTAATTCGGTTTCCTAATGGAAAGGGATTCCCGGTCACCGCCCGCGCGATGAAGCAGAAAGAGAAGCGGCAATTCAACCGATGGCGAAGACGATGAAAGCTCGTAAGATTCCCTCTACTGATTCGATTGATGAACTAGCTCGATTCTGGGACACTCACGATTTGACGGACTTCGAAGACCAATTGGAAGAAGTCGGCGAACCGGTCTTCGAGCGCGCGCCAGGCACCGCGGTGATCGTTCACTTGCGTCCTCATGAAGCCAAAGCGGTCAAGCAGGTAGCCAAAACCAAACGCGTTCGCGAGTCCACCCTACTACGGCGCTGGGTCATAGAGAAGCTCCGCGCTACTAGCGCCACGGCCGGAAGGCGCTGATCTTCGGTTACGATTAACACTTGCACCGGTGAATCGCTGTAAGGCCAGCGCTAACCCAATAGTTCATGCTAGGAAGCAAAACACCTTGCTGCAACCCAGCACTCCAAATCCAAAACCCGTCCCGTCGATAAACTCAGGGCTTTGAACGAATGGCCGGATCTTGCTTCACCTGATCACCCTTCTCGCCCGCGCCAGAACCTGCGGGGGGACGGTGACACCAAGCTCTTTGGCGGTCTTGAGATTAATCGCCAAGTCGGTGTTCTCGATAGTCTCGATCCTGAGGTCCTTGGGTGAAGTCCCGCTGAGGACGCGCTGGACGTATTTCGCTGCGAGCCGGCCGATCTCTTGATAATTTTGTCCATAGCTCGCAAGCCCACCCTGGGCGACCAGACTCTCGTCCTGGAACATGGTAGGTAATTTCTTCGCCTTGGCCGTGTCGATGATCAGTTGCGCCTGGCCAACCACCGTCGCATCTGGAATATAAAACAGCGCGTCGGCCTTGCCGGCCTTGAGGGCTTCCAGCCCTTTGCGCAGCTCGTCAATTGACTTCACGTGGCGTTCGAGGAGCTCGACGCCGAGCCGCTTCGCCTCCTCGCGCGCCATTGCCGCCGCTTCGGTGGCGACGCGGGTAGCGGGATTGTAAAACGTGACGACGCGGCTTAGCTTCGGCAAGATTTCCTTTAAGATCTGAAGCCGCTTCGCTGTCAAGTCGCGGACGAGATAGTGCACGCCCGTGAGCCGGCCGCCGGGCCTGGCAAAATCATCCACCAACTTGGCGGCCACCGGATCGCTGCCGATGCAAAAGACGATCGGCACGCTGGTCGTGGCCTGCTTGGCCGCGGCGATCACGGTGCCGGTGGTGGCGAAGATCAAGTCGACTTTTTCCCGCTCAAAGTTCTTTGCCGCCGCCTCCGCCGCCTTGATATTGCCCTTGGTGTCTTCGATTGTGAGCGTGAATTGTTTCCCTTCGGCGAGTCCCAATTCCTTCAGACCTGCCCGCAGGCCGTCGATGATGTCGCGCAACGGCCCGCCGGGATAAATGACGCCGATGCGATGGAGTTTTTGCTGCTGCGCCTGGGCGGGGAAGCTAAGCGCCAAGAGCAAAGTGCTAAGCGCAAAGCCAATGCTTTTTTTTCTCATGAGTTTTCTCCTAGCGTTTTTGTTGCCCTTTGCTCCTTGCTCCCTGCTATTTAATCACCTTCACCGCCCGGTTGAGCACCTCGGGCGGGATCGTGACGCCGATCTGGCCCGCGGTCTTGAGATTGATCGCGAGATCGAACTTGGTTGGTTGCACGAGAGTCAGTTCGCCCGGCTTGGCGCCTTTGAAGATCTGGTCAATATATTCCGCCGCGCGCCGGGATAGGTCCGGCAGGTTTACGCCGTAGCTCATCAGACCGCCGGCCTCGACGAAATCGGCGCGGTCGTAAACCGCCGGGAGTTTGTTTTTGATCGCCGCCTGCGCAATCCGCGCGATCTGGTTATTGAACAGCGTGTCGGTCATCAAGAAGAGCGCATTGGCCCCGCCCTTCGCCGCGTTGGCGATGGCGCCGTCGATCTCGTTGGCGCTCTGGGCATTGACGGTCTGAAAAGTCAGGCCCAGCGAGCGAGCGCCGAGTTCGGCATCTTTAATACTTCGGCCGTGGCCGGGATTCTTCGGATTCGCCAGCGCGGTCACCTGCGTCGCCTTGGGCAGGGTTTCCTTGATCAGCTTCAAGCGCGCGCCGAAAAAGTCGGCGGACATACGCGCCACTCCGGTGACGTTCCCTCCGGGAAACATAAAGCTCTTGATCAGCCCGGCCTCGACGAGGTCTCCGGCGCCGGCCACGACGATGGGAATCGTGCTCGTGGCCTGCTTGGCGGTGACGGCCACGTTGGTGCCGCCGACGACGATGACATCGACTTTTTGCTCGACGAGCTCACGCGCAAGCTGCGCCAGCCGGTCCGTCTTACCCTCGGCGTAGCGGTACTCCATGACGATGTTCTTGCCCTCATGGTAGCCAAGGTCGCGTAGCCCCTGGCGCAAGGCTTCGTCCCGCGAAGCATTCAGCGCCTGGGTGCCGGAAACCAGCACGCCGATTTTCCACACCTTGGCCGGCTGCTGCGCCTCCGCAGACATGCCCCATGCAAGCAATAGCACCGCGACCGCCGCAACCGTAATGATGTTATTCGCCGCCGATGTTTTTCCCATGTGTACGTCTCCTCCGTCAAAAATAGCTCTGAGCCCATTTTCCCACCAAGGCTTCTCCAGCGCAAAGCCTATATCACGTTTCAATGGTTGATTTCACCCGGATTGAGCTTTGCGACCCTTATCCGAAATCCAAGCAGGTTGAGGCTGAAAATGGTCGTCACGTGAGGTGTGGCGAAGCGATCTCGCTACCGGGGAGTACCTAAGCAGCCGCTACCGGCAGGAGCGGGGTCCTTAGAGAGCAACGCTTGCAGCCGCGGGACCTTCTGCGTACAGTTGTGGGCGAAGAGGGGAGGTAAGAGTTGAACCAGAACTGGCTCGTGACGGCATTTTTCTTTGCGCTCTTGGCCGTTATCCTCTACGGCGCCTTCCTGATCTTGAGCCCCTTTCTCACCGCCATCACCTGGGCGGCGATCCTGGCGGTGTTAACCTATCCCGCTTACGCGTGGGTGCTCAAGCTATTGCGCGGCCGGGCGACGCCCGCGGCGCTCATCTTGATCGTCGCCATCACGTTGATCGTGATCATGCCCGGCGTCGAGCTTGCCTGGTTCCTCTCCCAAGAAGCGGTTGCCCTGGTAAAAACGGTGCGCGCCCTTTTAAGCGAAGAGGGCGTCGCGCAGTGGACGCAAAAACCCTGGGTGCAGGAAGCCTTGCGCTGGTGGAGCGTGGTCTCCTTTCGCCTGTTGGACTTCAAAATCGATTGGAAGGAAATGCTCGTCCAGGGCGCGCAGGCGTCTTCCTCATTTCTGGTTTCCCAGGTCGCGGGCGTCGCGCAAAACGTTCTGGTCTTCGCGGTTAATTTCACGATTACGTTGTTCACGCTGTTTTTCTTTCTGCGCGACGGCGCGGATTTCTGCGCGCGGCTTCGGCAGCTGCTGCCGATGGACTACGAACATCAACAACGGCTGTTTCAGAATATCGTCAACGCCATCACCGCAGTGGTTCACGGCTGTTTGCTGGTAGCGATAATCCAGGGACTGCTCGCCGGGCTGGCCTACTGGCTGTTCGGCGTGCCCTACGCCGTCCTCTGGGGAGTCGTCACCGCCTTCGCCGCGCTGCTGCCCGTGGGAGGCACGACCCTCGTCTCGATACCCGTCTCGCTCTATCTCTTTTTCCACGGCGAGAACCTCAAGGGCATTTTACTGTTGGCGTGGTGCCTCGGCGTGGTCGTCATGATCGATAACATTTTGAAACCTCTGTTCATCGGCACGCGGATCAAGATGCCGCTGTTTTTTCTATTCTTCGGCATCCTCGGCGGTCTGGCCATGTTCGGCGCGTTGGGCTTGATCCTCGGGCCGGTCCTGTTCGCGCTGCTCGCGGTTCTGCTCGATCTCTACATCGAGGAATATGGATCGACCCAGCAGTGAACCTGATCGGCGATTGCGAATAACCGGCGGCTCGGCTATGAGTTTTACAATATAATTCGAGGGGGGAAACATGGCGGACGATCTGCAAGTCAAGCGGGAAATCGTTTTAGAGGCGGACGCGGAGACGCTGGAGCGGATGCGCAAGGAAGGCCACGCCCGCGGCTTCACGGTTTACTGCGATGAAGGGGAGCGCATTGGCGGCGATAACACGGCGCCGCCGCCTCTGGCCTACTTCGGCCTGTCGCTGGCGTTTTGACTGCTGACGCAAATTTCCCGGTACGGGGAAATGCTCAAGACCCAGATCGAAAAAGCCAAGGTCTTTGTCACCGCGCGCTTCAAGAGCGAAGGCTCTGTGCTGCGCGAGACGGTGCAAGCGGAAGGGTTAGGCTTCGAGACCCGTTGCGAACTTACGTCCAAGGAGCCGGCGGATAAAGTCGCCAAGGTCATACGCAATGCCGAAGCGGGCTGCTACGTGATGCAGACGATTCTCAAGCCGACTCCGGTCGAGCGGACGTTCACGCTCAACGGCGCCCCGTTCGATCCGGACTCTTCCAAGAGATAACGCATGATTTACTCCCGCCAAGGCGCAAAGACGCCAAGTGACACTCCGTGTCATTCCGAGGAGCGTAGCGACGAGGAATCTTTCACCTCAGATCCCTCGCATTCGCTCGGGATGACGGACCTCGGCCCGTCAACTTTGCGCCTTCGCGTCTTTGCGGGAGAAAAGGTTTCGATCTTGCGTTTGGTGTGACAATGAATCAGTGGACGATTGAGGTCAGCGAAGCGGAATTTGAAGCGGCGGTCTTGGATCGCTCTACTCAAGTTCCGGTCTTGGTGGATTTTTGGGCGCCTTGGTGCGGGCCCTGCCGCGTCCTCGGTCCGGTTTTGGAAAAACTCGCGGAAGAGTACGCGGGCGATTTCGTTCTCGCCAAAGTAAACGTCGACGAGAGTCCGTCGCTGGCGGGAGCCCTGGGTATCCAGGGAATTCCCGCGGTAAAACTCTTCCGCGACGGCGACATCGCGTCGGAGTTCACCGGCGCGCTACCCGAGGCGGCGGTACGCGAGTTTTTGTCCCGTTTCCTGCCTTCGGCCGCCGATAAGCAGGCGCAGGGAGCGGCTCTGCTCGAAGAGGATGGGAAACGTTCTGAGGCGAAGATTATTTACCAAGAAATCCTCGACGCCGACCCGAACCATGCCAAGGCCCTGCTCGGTATGGGTCGCCTATTGATGAGCGAGGGCGATGGGACGGGCGCCTTCGAGAGACTGGAGCAGGTCTCGCTGGTCGCAAAAGAGCGCAAGGAAGCGGACCGTCTGATCGCGCGTATAAAACTTCATGAGGGTGGCGCGCAGGATGAAACCGCGCTGCGCGCCAAGATCAACTCCGAGCCGAACAATATCGAGGTAAGATTCGCTCTCGCCCAGGCGCTGGCCGGAATGGAAAAGTACGAGGAGGCGCTCGCGGAGTTTCTCACCATCGTCAAGACCGACCGCGGGTTTCAAGACGACGGCGCGCGCAAGGCGATGGTGCAAATTTTCGAGGTCCTGGGATCGGACCATCCGCTCACGGACCGATTCCGCTCGGAGCTCGCGGCGGCGCTTTTTCGCTAGGCCGTTCGGCAAGAAAATTCACCGCCGAGGCACGGAGGACGCCGAGTTAAGAGTTCTTGATTAGAAATTAATCCGAACTCTGTACTACAATCGTCGAAATTGTTCGCAAGCTGCGATGAAATTGAGGACTCACCGCGGAGACGCGGAGGACTCAGAGAAAGAGACTTTTAAATAAAAAATCTCTGCGAACTCTGCGTTCTCTGTGGTGAATCCCCGTTTTCCGATTCGGTTGCGGCTGTGCCGCGCTATGAACTCCGTGCCTCTGTGGTGTAACGCAGGAGACATTATGATTATGATCACACTGGCGCAGTCGAACCGGATCATCGAGGCGATTTTTGCGCGGGGGCGTGAATTGGGATGCCGTCCGCTGAGCGTTGTGGTGGTCGAGCCGGGCGCCAAGGTGAAAGCGTTTCAGAAAGAAGACGGCTCGGCGATGATGCGCTTCGAGATGGCTTTCGGCAAGGCATATGCGGCGCTCGCCCTGGGACGCTCCTCTTCGCTCGTGCGCGTGCGCACCGAAGAGCGCCCGCTGTTCATGCAGTATTTGATCCGCGCCTCGGGCGATCAGATCTTTCCCGAAGGCGGGGGCATGCTGATCCGCGACCAAGACGGCGAGGTGATCGGCGCGGTCGGTGTCACGGGCGACACCCAGGAGCGCGACGAGGAGCTGGCCGCTTACGGCATCCGCGCCGCCGGCCTCAAGACCGACGCGGACTGCGCGAGCCTGGGAAAGCAGGTGCGGTTAGAGAATTAAGAAAATTTAGCCGCAAAGAACGCAAAGTTCACAAAGTAAGGAAACAGAAATTTCCGAATCCTTGGTAGCGTTGCCGCCAAATGGCTGCGCTGGGAAGGGCAACCACAGGGGGTTGCCCCTACAAAGCTGACTGTATTTTTTTGCGCACTTTGCGTTCTTTGCGGCCAATCTCTTCACGCGATCCATTCGGAGACCGGCGCTTTCGCTTCATGGAGCGGCTGGCAGACGATATCGACTAGGCTCGGCCTTTTCACGCCGAAAGCGGCAGCGACCGCGGCGTGGTCAGTGGTTCCGAAATCCACGGCGAAGTAGCGCTGGCCATAACCCGACTTTTGCCCCGCCTTGATCCAGCCATAGGTCGCATTCGAGATTACGATAAAAGTTATCGGCAGCCGGTAGCGCGCGGCGGTCTCAATCTCGCCGCACGCAAATCCGAAGCTGCCGTCGCCCATCACGGAAACGCATTTGACTTGCGGCCGGGCGAAATGCGCGCCGATGGCCGCCGGCAACGAGTAGCCGAGCGCGCCGTGGGCCCGGTTGGAAAAAAAGCGGCGGCCCGAGCCGCGCAGTTGGTAGTATGCCGATAGATATGGACAGGGAGTCCCCGCGTCGGCGGCGACGATAGCATCGGGATCGAGCGCCTGGGCCAGCGCTGCGATCACGCGCTCAGGTTTGATCGGCTTGTCATGGGACTCGGCGAGGGCGTGGAACTTGGCGAACTTCTGCTCCTGGGCCCGTTCGACCGCCGACGCCTCAAGCGGACGGCGCACTGTCGCGAGCGCCTTATTCAGCGCCGACAGCGTAAGCTTCGCGTCGCTTACCAATGCGACTTCCGCTGCATAATTGACGCCCATCACCGCCGGGTCGACGTCCAAATGAATCACCTTTACCTTGCCCGGCACCGGGTGGCGCCAGCGCTCGGTGGTCACCGAGCCGGCGCGGCAGCCGACGAAAACGATTAAATCGGCTTGATCCACCAAGGCGCGTGTCTCCGGCGTGCCGCCGTTGGAGCCCACCACGCCCACCGCGAGCGGATGCTCTTCACTGATCGATCCTTTGCCGCTGATGGTAGTCGCCACCGGCGCCGACAGCCGCTCGGCAAGCTCCAGCAGCTCCGGCTCCGCGCTCGCGATCACGGCGCCGCCGCCGCAGATGAACAGCGGATGCGCCGCCTCGCACAAGAGTTTGGCCGCTCGATCGAGGCAAGTCGGGTCGGGCGCGACGCGCTCGGCCGGATATCGGCCGAAAGCCTCATCGCCAAAGACGTCGGCGCGATCGACGGCGCCGTTTTGCACGTCGAAAGGCAGCGCGATATGGGCCGCGCCCGGCCGCGCGGTGGTCATTTGCTTAAACGCTGTGCGAAATATTTGCGGGATGTCTGAGGAGCGGTCGAGCACCGCGTTCCACTTGGTCACCGGGCGCATCAGCGCGCCCTGATCGAGAGCGGTCAGCGCGTAGCGCCCACGGGAGGCCACGGAAATATCCGAATTGATGCCGAGCACCGGCACCGAAGATTCATTCGCTTCGGCGAGACCCGGAAGAATATAGGTCGCGCCGCCGCCGCTCGGTCCCTCGCACACGCCGACCTTGCCCGAGACGCGCGCGTAGCCGTCTGCCATGTAGGCCGCCGAGCGTTCGTCACGGGTCAAGATATGACGCATGCCGTGCGGCAGCCGCGCCAGCGCGTCGTAGAACGGCAGGCTCGTGTCGCCGCATAGGCCGAAAATAATTTCGACGCCGTGCGCCCGTAGCATCTCGACCACGGCCTCGGCGCCGGTGATGGTTTCGCTCGGTTCGCTAGCTGGTTTACTCATGGTTACCTTTGCGCTCGCTTGGCTGCCGGCTCCAAACGGGGCGGCATTTATCCCGACGCCGAATCGTATTATGATGCAGGCCATGAATACAAACGCAGCTGCTCCTATTCCGCGATGATGAGTCCCGCTCTCGACACCAGCGAACGCCAGGTTCAACAATTGGCCCGATCCCTTTATCGCCAAGCCGCGCAGAACCGGCCGTCGATCTTCGATACGCGCGATTGGCTCGGCAAGATGATCGAGTGGTCGCTGGAAAACGAGTCTCTGCGCGTTGCCTTGTTCCGCTTTGTCGACGTGCTGCCGAGTTTGGACTCAGCCGCAGACATCGGCCGCCACCTGGAAGAATACTTCGCCAAAGTCGATCACGCCTTCGGCGGGCTGGTGTTTCTCGCGCAGGCGTTGCACGCCGGCTGGTTGTTGGCGCCGGTGGCGCGGCAAAACGTCACGCGTCTGGCGCGCCGCTTCATCGTCGATGAACAACCGGGCACCCTGCGCGCGGCGCTGGAAGCGCTGAGAAAAGAGCCCGCCGCCTTTACTCTCGACGTGGTCGGCGAGGCGACCGTGAGTGATAAGGAAGCCCTGGCCACTCAAGAGCGCTATCTCGACTTGCTGCGCAGTCTCTCGTCGATCGCCGCGAGCTGGCCCACCGTGGCGCAGATCGATCAAGGCGTTGCCGGCCCGCTGCCGCGGGTGAATGTCTCGGTCAAGGTGTCTTCTCTCTATCCCCGCTTCGACCCGTTGGACCCCGACAGCGAGAAGGTCGCGCGCGAGCGTTTGCGGCCGCTGTTTCGCGAGGCGGCGCGCTTGCGGGCGGCGTTGACCATCGACATGGAACAATTTGCCTTCAAAGGCTTGACCCTCGAGATCTTCCGCAATTTGCTCGAAGAGCGCGAGTTTTCCGAGGGGCCCGGCGCTGCCGTCGCGATGCAAACTTACCTGCGCGACGGCGAACGGGACCTCAAAGAGTTGATCGGTTGGGCACGGGCGAGAAGGCGGCGCATCGGTGTGCGCCTGGTAAAAGGCGCTTATTGGGACAGCGAAATCACCTGGGCGAAGCAGAAAGGCTGGGCGATGCCGGTTTTTTTGGACAAAGCGGAGACCGACGCGAGCTATGAGCGCATGACCCGTCTGCTGCTCGAGAATCACGACATCGTCGATGCCGCCTTCGCCAGCCACAACATCCGCGGCCTCGCCCACGCCATCGTCAGGGCCAAGGAGCTGGGCGTGCCCGAGCGCGGCTACGAGATCCAGATGCTTTACGGCATGGGCGAACCGATCCGGCGCGCGGTCATCGAAAATGGCCAACGCGTGCGCATTTATCTTCCCACCGGCCGATTGCTTCCCGGCATGGCCTACTTGATTCGCCGCCTGATGGAAAACACTTCGAACACCTCTTTCCTGCGTCAAACCTACGGCGAGAAGGAAGCGATTGACAAGCTGATTCTGCCGCCGGCGCCGAAGAAAGCGAGGATTTCTTCACGCGCCTCGGCGCGCAAAAAAATTACCGCGGATGCGGTCGAGCCTTTTCACAATGAGCCGCTGCTAGATTTTTCGCGCGCTGAGAACCGCGCTCGCTTTGCCGAGGCGCTCAACGCGGTCAGAGAAAAATTCGGCGGGGAGTACCCACTCTGGATTGGCGCTGACGAAGTCGAAACCAACCGATGGCTTCAGTCCGCCAATCCCGCGGCGCCGAGTGAAATCCTGGGCCGCGCCGCCGTGGCCGGGCCCAAAGAAGCGGAACGCGCAGTCGGCGCCGCTCTGGAGTTTTTGCCGCAATGGCGCGACACCGCCGCGGAAAAGCGCGCGGGGATTCTTTTCCGCGCAGCCGAGATCATGCGCCGCCGCCGCTTGGAACTCGCGGCTTGGGAGCTTTTCGAAGTCGGCAAGGGCTGGCGCGAGGCCGATGCCGACGTGGCGGAGGCGATCGATTATCTCGAATACTACGGGCGAGAGCTGCTGCGCTTGAGCGCGCCGCGCACCACCCAACAGCTTCCCGGCGAAAGCAACGTTTATTTCTACGAGCCGAGGGGCATCGCGGCGGTGATCGCGCCGTGGAATTTTCCCCTGGCGATTTTGACCGGCATGACCGCGGCCGCCTTGGCGGCGGGAAACTGTGCGGTGATCAAACCGGCGGAGCAGTCGCCTTTGATGGGCGCGCTGCTCATGGAAATTCTTCGCGAAGCGGAGCTGCCGCCGGTCGCCTGCCAAATGCTGCAGGGCGGCGGCGAGCTGGGCGCCTTGCTCGTGCGCGATCCGCGGGTTCATCTGATCGCCTTCACCGGCTCGCGCGACGTCGGCTTGGAAATCCTGCGCGCGGCCTACGATAACCGGCCCGGCCAGGACCATGTCAAGCGGGTGGTTTGCGAGATGGGCGGCAAAAACGCCATTGTTGTCGATGAAGACGCTGATCTCGACGAAGCGGTTACCGCGATTGTTGAATCCGCGTTCGGCTACCAAGGGCAGAAATGCTCGGCGGCATCGCGCATTATTCTGATCCGGGAAGTTCATGACCTGTTGTTGGACCGCCTGGTGGAGGCGGTGCGCAGTCTCAAGATCGGTCCCCCCGAAGATCCGCGCAATTTCATCGGCCCGGTCATCGATGCCGCGGCGCAGGCTAAAATCAGGGAGTACATCGATTTAGGCAAGACTGAAGGCAAATGTGCGCTTGAGAGAGAAGCGCCAGGCGAAGGTTTCTTCGTCGGTCCGGTGATTTTCAGGCACATCGAGCCGCACCACCGTCTGGCGAACGAAGAAATCTTCGGTCCGGTGCTTTCGGTGATCAAGGCACGCGACTTTGATCACGCGCTGGAGATCGCGAATCGCTCTTCCTTCGCCTTAACCGGCGGCGTCTTCTCCCGCTCGCCGGCGCATATCGAAAAAGCGCGGAAGGAATTCCGCGTGGGCAACCTCTACATCAACCGCGGCATCACCGGCGCGATCGTCGAACGCCAGCCCTTTGGCGGTCTCAAGCTCTCCGGCATCGGCTCCAAGGCCGGCGGACCGGATTACCTTCTTCAGTTCCTCGAGCCGCGGACGATCTCCGAAAACACCCTGCGCCACGGCTTCGTCCCGCCGGAGGAGCTGAAGGAATAGAGATGGCGTTACGAGCTTGGCCATCGGGTGATCGCTCTTCGGTGACGGAAGTCCGTTCGGTTTCAAGTGTTCTTCCAGTTTATACGGCGCCCCGTTGGCTGCCGGGTGGCTATCTGCAGACCATCTATGCTTACTCCTTGCGGCAGACGATGAATTTCCGTTACCGGCGCGAGCGTTGGGAAACCCCGGACGGCGACTTCATCGATCTTGATTGGCTCGACCCTTCGACTCCCGCCCCGGCTTTCGCCGGGGGCTCCCGCTCAGGATTCCGCCCCACGGGCGTGGTGGAAGGTGCCACGGGGTTGCCCGTGGGGCTTCACCCTTCGCCTGAGAGTTCTCCCTGGTCGTGCTCTTTCACGGCCTGGAAGGCTCGTCGCGCGGCCACTACGCGATTTGTCTGATGAACGAGCTCAAGCGCCGCGGGTTGCGCGGCGTCGTGGTTCATTTTCGCGGCTGCAGCGGCGAAGTGAACCGCTTGGCGCGGGCGTATCATTCCGGCGACTCACCGGAGATCGACTGGATTCTGCGCCGGTTCAAAGAGCAACAGCCCAATATCCGCCTGTGCGCCGTCGGGGTTTCGATCGGCGGGAACATGCTGCTCAAATGGTTGGGTGAGCAAGGAGAAAACGCATTGCGTGTAGTCGACCGCGCCGCGGCGATCTCAGTTCCGGTGGATCTCAGGATTGGGGCGCAACGGCTCGACTACGGCTGGAGCAAGCTGATCTATACGAGCCGGTTTCTCAGGTCGATGAAACCAAAAGTGCGGGCGAGGATCTCGGCGCATGATCTTCCCATCGATGGGCGCGCTCTACGTGCGACTTCCACATTTCGGGAGATCGACGATCTTTACACGGCGCCGATCCACGGATTCTAAGACGCCCCTGATTACTGGCAGCGCTCCAGCAGCAAGCCCTGGCTGCGGCGGATTCGGGTGCCGACGCTGATGATCAGCGCGCGCAACGATCCTTTTTTTCCGGGCGACGCCTTGCCGACTCCCGCGGAAGTATCCGACCGCGTCGCCCTGGAATTTTCACAGACCGGCGGCCATGTCGGATTTGTCTCGGGAAAATTTCCCGGTGATTTAGGCTGGCTCCCCTCGCGCGTTCTCCGATTCTTCGCGCAGTCCGTCGAATAGTCGCGGTTTGCCGAAGGCGAACCAGGGCCACGACCTTTAGATTTTCTCCCGCTCCGACCAGAATTCCGCCATGTCGATACGGCGGCAGAACCAGACGCCGGGATGGCCTTTCACGTAATGGAGAAAATTTTCCACGACCTTCGCCAAGCCCGGTCTGCCGCCGATAAAATTATGCACCGCGAGGCGATACTTCATCGGGTGGCGCGCGGCCTCCTCATAGTGGGCGTCGAAGTCGTCCTTTAAATGTTGCAGGGCGCCGGCCAGTCCGAGCGGCATGATGTCGTTATCCGAATGAGCGGGGCGCACGTAACCGATGGAGACTAATCGCTTGCCGTTGACGTCGATAATGTACGGGATATCCGAGTCGCAGTAGTCGCCGTTCCATTTGAAGCCGAGCGCCGCGGATATCGCTAACGTGGAGGGACTCGGCCGCGGCCCGGGAGACATATAGCCAAGGGGACGCTCTCCTGTGGCACGCTCGATGGCGGCCACTGTCTTGGCCATGGCGTCGCGCTCTTCGTCTTCGCTTTGATACTCGTAGGGGTGTTTGGTCTGATCCCAATGATGGCTTGCTACTTCGTGTCCGCGCCGATGGGCTTCTTTGAGCGATTCGGGGAAAAGCTCCGCCATGAGACCGCTGGTGAACACCGTGGCCTTGACGCCGCAGCGGTCGAAAACATCGAGCAGCCGCGCAAACCCGAAGTTGGCGCCATACTCGCGCGCGCCGAGACCGAGAAAGTCGAGAACCCTGTCCCCGGTAGTCACGGACCCTTTTCTGGCCGTACTCGCGCGGGGGCGCGACTCCCATTCATGCATCACGTTGATCGTCACGGCGATCCGGTTCCCTCCCGGCCACTCGGTGAACCAGGCGGGACGGCGCGGCGTTTGTGGGCGGTAGTTCCAATGGTAGGCAGTGCGAAGATTTTCCGGCACCATATTTTTCTCCTTCGGCAGTCTATCAATTCTGAGGCCACGCTCGAAATTTGAAGACCCAAGCGGGTGAAACGCAGCCGGTCTAAGAAGGATAGGGATTTTCCAACGCGTGGTTTTCCATCAGGGCGTGCAGATCGACCATCGTCAGGGCGCAGTACTTCGGGTCGTAACCGAGCTTGCGCGCCGTCATTCCCTGTTCCAGGATGCGCTGCAGGATCATGCGGTTCAAAGGGCCATGCCCCATGTGATTATCATGCTGCACCAGATCCGCTTCGGCGTGGGCGGTAAAGTAGATCGCCTGTTGCTTACTCATGCCGTAATGCGAGACCAGCGCGTCGCCCCATTGTTTCGCCCAGTAACCGAGGCTCTCCTCGTAGACATGCAGGCCCCAGAGCTCGATGATTGACCCGTCCTGAAAAATCCGCCGGCAGTAATCACTGATCGCCCGCCCCGGCGCGGATGCCGGCTCTTCGAACAGTTCTTCTTTCGACAGGCCCAGCGCCTTGGCAGTCTCGAGAAGAATTAGAATATGGCCTGGCGGTTTTGGCGAGATGAGCTCCTCGGCGATCTTATCCGAGAAGGCCGGCAGCAGGTCAAAGTTACTGACGAAAAACGGCAGGTGCACGTAATAGGAAACCGCGTTGAGCGCGACCACTTCGATGGAGAAATGCCCCCAATCTTTAAAAAAGCGGCGCGCGCTCCCTACGGGGAGAGTTCCATCCCGCAACCGGCTCATGAATTGGCCTTGGTTGATCTTGCGTTCCCAGTGGGCGTAGAGGTCCGCGTAGAGATTATCGACGTAGGCTTGGGCTTCCGTGGAATTCATGGGAAGGTGTCTTTGAATCAACGACAAGCGGTCGAAGCGGATTTACGAAAAAGAAAAATCCTGTATTGTTAAAACCTAAAAGATTTCCCAAGTCAATCACCCTGGTGCTGTTCGTGGGAGGTTAATTATGGAAGCTCTGAAGGCGGAGGAGTTCCTCAATCAGTTGACCGAGTGCCGTGAGGCGTTTTGGGAAAAGCTCAACGCTGAAAGAAAGAGCTACGGAGCCGAAAAGCCGCTCAGCGCGGCAATCGTCTTGCGCCGGCTCCAGTTCGGCGTAGTGATGGAGCGAAAGGCGGCCGAAGTGACCGCACGATGGGTCGGTCAAATCCCCGATCTCGATCTGCAACAGCCGATGTCGGAATACGTCGCCAACGAGCTCAAACATACCTCGATTCTGCGCCAAAGAATCAAGGAATTAAACGGCGATCCCGACGCGCTATGGAAGGAGCCGCTGCCGGAATTGAAAGAACTGTGGGATTTTCACGCGTCGTTGAGTTCGCTTTGCGAGTTGATCGCCAGCGTGCAATTCGGCCACGAAGAGTTTTTTCCCAGAACTTCCAAGTCTTTCATCGAGCGGGTGACGCCCATCGATCCGAAAACCGCTTCCATTTACCGCGACACTTTACTTGCCGATGAAGCGGGGCATGAGTGGATCGCGCCGGAAATTCTCAGTCGCTACGCCACCGACGCCGCAACGCAACAAAAATCTCTAGAAGCGCTGAAAAAAGGTTGTGAGCTGTTCGGGCGGGCGATTCAGAGCTTTAACCGCAGCATGCCGAGTTAGGGCTGTTGCATTAGAATGATCCCGGATTCCGCATTTGAAAGTTAAGGCCCTGAGCGAGGTGCGAGCCTTCCGTAGCGAAGGCAATGGGCCTTTGCCTCTAAGAGTTTTGAGATCACCGGTGCCCTAAGTGGCCTCCGTAACCCGCTGACTACAGATTGCCAAGCACGTAAAACGACTTTGATACTGCGGAGCTCGGTGCCTTCGCTACTCCAGTCTCACACCTCACTCAGTAGAGATTGTAACTTCAACTGCGGAATCCGGGATGATGAAGCGTTGGAGTGTTGAGCTTCGGGCCCTGAACTTCACCGGCTTGCCAGTCCTGGGAAAAGTTCAGCGAGTGTCTTGTGACGAGGCAAGTCAAGAACTAGTGCTTGGGCTCGATCTTCTTGCCGTAAGTGACCTCGCCTTTATCTACCCGGAGCGAAAAGCCGCAGTCCGGATTTGTACAGGCCCAGGCCTTGAACGTCACGGAAGCCCCATCCTGCCCATAGTCCGATAGGGGGATAAGCACCCCGTTGTTGCACTTTTGGCATTTCGGCAGGTCCATCTCCACTCCTCCTTTCAGCGCACCAAACAACAAGGAACCCTACGCCAGATGCAATAAAATTTTATAGTATCGAGTGGGGCTAAATCAAGCCGTCATCCACGGCAGAAACGGCTATAGGTTGAGGACGTATCTTTCAGTGGTTCCAAAAAGGAAGAGGGATAGCCGACTTCTCCGACTATCCCTCTTCTAACGAGACAAACGAGTGACGGGTTACTTTTTCTCCGCCTTCTTCTCCGTCACCGCCCCTTTTTTCTCTGCCGTTTTCTCGGTCGCCTTTGCGGACTTTTTAGTCTTCTCCACAGCTATGGAGCTGGCGACCATTTTTCCATCCTTCTCGCTGTAGGAAACCTTAACCATGTCACCTACCTTGACCTTTTCCAGAGCGCCTTTGGCTTTGGCATCGGCGGTCAGGTTGATGTCTTTATCCTTTGCCTTGACGGTCAGCGCACCCGCCTTGGCATCCACCGAGGTAACCTCACCCGTGATGCGGGTGCTCTTCGCCTTCGCGGGCTTCGTCTCCGTCTTCTTTTCCATTGCCGGAGCAGCCGGAGTGGCCGGGGTCGCCTTTTTCTCCTGCGCGAAGCTGACGCCGCTGAAAGCTAGAGTGGTCAATGCAATGACTAATACTTTAAGCGCGTTCTTCACAGTATCACCTCCTTTTGACTATTTAGACGTATGGATTTAGGAATCCTTCATGGGGGTCAGGAAAAGTTATCGATTCTGCTGAAAAACCCTCCGTTCATCCTTCGAGAGCCTCAGGACGAACGGAGGAGCTTCTGAAATCATTGGAGATTTTCCGTTCATGCTGAGCCTCGTCGAAGCATTCATAGGGTTTTTCAGCAGAATCA
>JACPFE010000204.1 GCA_016183145.1 Deltaproteobacteria bacterium
GGATTGTCTCGATTTCGAGGACAACGCGCGCAGCCTGCTTTATGCCAGCGCGCTGGGTCCGCTGCTACCGTTGACGGCCGCCGAAGAGGGAGCGCTGCGTGAAAGCTACGGGCGCCAGGGGTCTCGCGCTGCCAAACTCTGGGAGCATTTTCTGCACAAAGGGCGGTTGGCCGGAGTGCTGTAGCAGATTGCCCAGGATCACGCTCGCCTTACGAAGACGAGCACGAGCACGAAAAATTTCCTCTCCTCTACGCCTCCCCGGTTCCCCGGAGATAGCGCACAAACTCGGGGCTGATGTTGGGGGCGAACAATTCCTCGATTTTCATCCGGCGGCGCGAAAGCCCCTGCTCATCGAGGTATTGGACCAAAGCTTCCAGAGTGGGGCGGCTCCCCTCGATGGAGTAGTCCCATATCTCCGGACCGAAGATGCGCCGGGAGCTTTCGATCTCGTCAACGAGCCAAGGAAGACTTACCGCTAGCGTATTGGTGTCGTACAGATGTTTGTAATTGAGCTCCTTCGCCTGAACGAAGGATTTGTAAAGGCTGATGGCGACCCAAGGCTCGCGCTCAAAAAGCTCGCGCTTTAAAACCAGCGTGTGCATGATTGGGAAAATCTTGGTGCGGCGGTAATAATCGGATTCCACGTCGCGAAAATTCGGGAACAGCCGTTTGACAGCCGAGTTCTCCTCATGAAGCGCTCTCGGCATGACCACCGAGGCCAGGGCGTCGATTTCACCCTTCTCGAGCATTCGTTCCAAACTCTGCCCGGTGTCGATCGGCGCTATGCGAACTTGCGGGGGGAGGTCGATGCCGGCGCAGACCGGCGCAGCGACAACCCACTGCAACTCTTCAGCCGCCACCTGATACTCATGCTGCAAGAGCCCTCGGACCCAGACCGCGGCGGTCATTTGGTAATCGCCGACGCCCATGCGTTTGCCCTTGAGGTCTTGGGGTCTTTGAACACCGGCGGCGGAATTGACGTAGATACAGCCGTGGCGAAAAACCCGGGAGGGGAAAACCGGCAAAGCGATGAAGCGCTCGTCCCCCTGAGAACGCAAAATGGTGTAGGTGGACAGAGACATTTCCGATGCGTCGAATTCGCCGTTGTTGAGCATGCGCCAAAAAATTTCTCCCGGGCCCAAAGGAAGAAAATTCAGTTCGATGCCTTCGGGCTGTACGCCGCCTTCGATCAGAGCGCGCGTCCGATCGTAGGCTCCACAGGCAAGGGTCAATTTAAGCTTTGTCATCGTAATCCTCTTTGCGCTAGACGAGTTATAGTAGCGGTTATAAGTTTACATACTCCTCACCCTAGCCCCTTCGACTCCGCTCAGGGCAGGCTCTCTCCCGCAAGGGGAGAGGGAACCTAAGAAGTCTCCCCTCCCTTGACGGGAGGGGATTAAGGGGAGGGTGATTTATGTCAACATATTTATTGTTCTCACTATAGCGCCCGCCGTCCACGGCTCTCCTATGGTGTTTTTAACCGAATAAATCCTTTCGTTGCAACCTTTTTCGCCACGATTTGAATTCTTTCCATAAGCGTATATGGTGGTTACTCTCCTCTCATTTGAAGAATACGCCTATTGGAGGAACGAGCCATGAGTGTGTCGCGATCGGTAAAATGGGGTGACCTTTTGGGAATGCGCAAGATCGAGACCGTCGAGCAGATGCCGGAGGAGTACAAGAACACGCTCATCAAAGTGATTTACGCCCTGGCCTCGACCGAATTCGCCTCGGTGGAGCAACACCAGCCGTGGATCAATCAGGGCCCCACGTCGGAGGACCGCTACATCCAGGCGCAGATCGCTGCTGACGAGGCGCACCAGGGATTCATCGATAGCCGCTTGCTCCGCTCCTTTGGACCGGAGGGCGAAGAAAAGGCTGCTAACCTTCTGAAGCTGCGCATGGGCGAACATCTCCTCTCCGCGTTCAACGTGCCCTTCGAGAGCTGGGTGGACGTTTGCGGTTTCTGCTTCGCTCTGGACCTCGTCGCCTGGTATCACCTGCGCGCGATGGAGAATTGCAGCTATGCGCCGCTCGCGCGGGAAATGACCACCATGGTGGGCGAGGAAAGGTTTCATGCTTCGTTCGGCGCCCGGCGAATTCACGATATCGTGCGCGATCCCGAATACGCCCGCCTCTGCGGCGCGACCAAGTCGGATGCGCAAAAAACCGTGGACAAGTGGTACCCGCAAGCGCTCGATACCTTTGGCGCGGCGGATTCCAAATTCAGCACCATGGCGGTGGCGTACGGCATCCGGCGCTGGGGGAATGAGGAATTGCGGCAGATGTATAAAGCCGACATCGACGCGCAAATCAAAGCCATCGGTCTGGAGGTCCCCGATCCGCAAAAGGGCCGAAAAATTGTTTGAGTTTTTTTAGGGTTTATAATGAAGGAGTCCTCACCACCGAGACACAGCGCGAATAAGCCGCAACCAAAATTCGGAATATCTCCCGCAAAGACGCAAAGGCGCAAAGAAAGAGCATTGTCATTTCGAACGAAGAGAGAAATCTTTCCTAGATCCCTCGCATTCGCTCGGGATGACAGGCCCTGGGCCTGTTCCTTAGCGTCTTGGCTCAGCCCAACAAATTGAGGCTGATCCGTCCTTTGGCGGAGCCTTGGCGGGAGCAATTCCTTCTTCTCCGCGCCCTCAGCCCGTCGGCAGTGAGCCAGACGGAAGCCGGAAGAATCTATTTTTGGGCGGGTAAAAGGTCCAGCTCGAAGAGCGCCTGCCAGAGCTCGTTTTTGGCCTTTCGGCAATTGAACTTCACCACCGGCAACTCGTGCTCGGAGAGTTCTTCGAGAACTCGGAACGCTGA
>JACPFE010000212.1 GCA_016183145.1 Deltaproteobacteria bacterium
AGGAGCGGCCCGATTCCTCGCTCGGCAGCGCCACCGTATCATGAAGCAC
Source organism: Deltaproteobacteria bacterium (assembly GCA_016183145.1). Classification (GTDB taxonomy): domain Bacteria; phylum Desulfobacterota; class Binatia; order UBA9968; family UBA9968; genus JACPFE01. Next base: position 50 of record JACPFE010000212.1, read on the forward strand.
CCTGGCCATGGCGCGTCCCAAGTTGAGCGCCATCTCGGAAGTCATCGGATCTTGGTTGGCGGTGCCGCGCACGCCGTCGGTGCCGAAGAGGTGACGTACCGGTTTCTTGTTTTTGGCTTGCCCTTGGCCCATGGTGTTAACTCCTATGCTTGATTGACTTACGCCGCAGGCTTTGTGATCCGGACTCTAAATCGCTGCGGCTTTTGCTCGATGATTTTGATGCCGCTCGGCAAATTGAGAGCCAATGCAACGCTGTGTTCCCCCACTCCCAATCCTTTGAGATTCAAATAAACCTGGTCGGCGCCCAATCGAAGATTTTCAAGAGCGCGCTTTGAGCCGGATAGCCGCAAATAAACCGACTGCGGTTTCACGCTGTACATTCCGTTAAAGTCCTTCGCCCGCACGTCGATGTTCCTGAATTCCCTTTGCAGCTCTTCCTCGACCACTTGGACGGTGATATCGACCTGGTCCGGAAAAAAAGCAAACGGCTTGCCGTCCGTCGAGAGCCGCACCTTGCGTTTAAATCCGCTGCGGGACTCCTCGATATCCACCGGGACCGTCTCCACCGACGCCAAGCGTCGCACGTCGTCCGCCGGGCCCTCCACCGCGACATTTTCCGGCAGCACCGTTGTCTCTGAAATCTTGAAACCATCGGACGGTTTGCCGGAGAAGCGCACGGTCACCGGCAGAGTTCTCTTACTCACCGGCTCCAGTCTTAACTGGACCACCGGTGGCGTGATTCGAGAAACCGTGACGCCCCGCGGAATGTTGAAAGAACCGGAACCCAGCGGATAACTCGCTGAACCGGACTTGGCGCCTTTTAGGTCCAGCGACAGTTTCAAATCATCGGAATCGATGGTGGAAACCAAAGTCCGCGGGCCGTTCAAACGCAACACGACGTAGTCCACGCGGTTATCCATTACCATTAAGTCCGAAGGAATATTGCGAAACTCCACCGGGACTTCGACGGCGCGCTCGACACCCCGACGGCCGCCGTACCAAAGCCCTAAGGCAATCACCAAGGCAAGCACTTTGAGCCCGAAGTTGCTGCCTGCCAGCGAAACGATTTTTTCCCAGAGCCGTTTCACGATTTAACCAATCCCTCGAGGGCGGCGCGGAGTCTTGGACCATCGATATTTTCGGTCACGTTGCCGCTGACGACCAGCGCGATGGTCCCTTCCTGTTCCGAGATCACGATCGCCACCGCGTCGGTTTCCTCCGTGACCCCGAGGGCCGCCCGGTGGCGGGTTCCCCAACTCTTCTTTAAATTCGGGGCGGTGCTCAGCGGCAGCAAACAGCGCACCGCCGTGACTCTGCCCTTTTGGATCACCAGCGCCCCGTCATGAATCGGCGAATTGGGCAGAAACACGCTTTCCAGGAGCTCCCGGCTGACCCGCGCGTCCAGGCGCGTGCCGATCTCCATGTATTCGTTCAAGCCCACTTCGCGTTGTAACACGATCAGGCCGCCGACTTTTTTTCGCGCCAGCGCCTCGGCCGCCTCGACGACCTCCTCGATGATATCCCCGCGCGCTTGGACCATGCGTTCGGCGGCGCCGAACAGCGGCGCCGTCCCCACTTGGGTGAGCGCCCGGCGGATGTCGCTCTGGAAAATAACGATGACGACTAAAATGATCGAACCGAGGAAGTTGTCGATGATCCAATTGAGCGTAAGCAAGCCTAAAACCCGCGACGAGATATAGGCCAACAGGATCACCGCCAGGCCGACGATCATCTGCATGGCGCGGCTGCCGCGCACGATTTGCAACAGCCGGTAGACCAGGAACGTGATGATCCCGATATCGACGAAGTCCTGCCAGCGCAGTTGACCGACCATTTCCAGCATGAGCGCGCCCTTGCTACTCCCCCGCGCCGAACCGAATCGCGTCGGCGACGCGCACGGCCTTCCAGGTCTCTTTCACGTCATGCGCCCGGATGATGTTTACGCCCGCCAGCACCGCCGCCGCCGCCGCCGCCAGGCTCCCCTCCAGACGCTCGCCGGGTTCAGCTCCCAAAATCTTGCCGATGAATGTCTTCCGCGACGCGCCCACGAGCAACGGCTGCCCGAGGCTGGCCAGCGCCGGCAAGCCGCGCAGCAGAGCCAGATTATGTTCCAGCGTTTTGCCGAAGCCGAGGCCGGGATCGATGATGATCTTGTCCCGCTCGACCCCTCGCTCCACCGCGTACTGAATCCTGAGCGCGAGAAAAGCCTCGACCTCGCGCACGACATCGTCATAGCGCGGCGCCGCTTGCATCGTGCGCGGCGAGCCCTGCATATGCATCAACACGACGGGCACTTTTTCGGCGGCAACCAGTCCGACCATTTCGGGATCGAAGCGCAGCGCGCTGATGTCGTTGACGATGTCGGCGCCTTGCGCCAACGCCCCCCGGGCCACTCGCGATTTGTAAGTATCGATGGAAATCGGCACCCGTATTTCTCGGCGCAGGCCGCGGATCACCGGCAGCACCCGCTCCAACTCCTCCTCCGCGGAAACGGGCCGAGCGCCCGGCCGGGTCGATTCGCCGCCGATGTCGATCACATCCGCGCCGGCCCCCGCCATCTCGATCCCGTCGGCGATGGCCTTGCCCGGATCGAGCCGCCGCCCGCCGTCGTAAAATGAATCCGGCGTCACATTGAGAATGGCCATGATCGCAGTGCGCCGCGAAAAGTCGAGTCTCCCGTGGCGCGTTGGGAGATACCCGGTCGCTGTGCCGTTCGCGGCGGCGCGGCCACAAGCGAGACTCGAATCTGCCGGATTAAGATCGATCATGAACCAACCTTCACTTAAAAGACGACCCGCACTTCGCCAACAGAAGATGGGGAACGGCAGAGCAGCTTCGGTTCTTCACGCGCGCAGGGTCCCTCGTGCGACGAGAAACATTTTTGAATTGGAATGCGGAGAGTGGAAGGACGAGCCGGACCCCGGTGAGCGTCAGCTTAGGCGATTGCCGCGGCGACCGACGGAGTCAGCGGATCTCCACCGTTTCCGCCGTTCCCGCCAAATTCTCTTACGATCGCGTCAATCTCCGAGCCATCCAGGACTTCTTTTTCGAGCAACGTCCCCGCGACTTTGTGCAGCAGCCCGAGATTGGCCTTCAAAAGATCCTTGGCCCGGTGATAACTCTCTTGGATGATCCGCCTGACCTCGGCGTCGATTTCAATGGCCGTGTTTTCGGAATAGTCTACCTTCTGGGTAAAATCCCTACCGAGAAAGATTTCTTCTTCTTTCTTGCCGAAAGTCATCGGCCCAAGTTTTTCGCTCATGCCCCATTCGCACACCATGCGGCGCGCCAGTTCCGTCGCTTTCTCAATGTCGTTCCCGGCGCCGGTCGTCATATGCTCCAGCACCAGCTCTTCCGCGACGCGGCCGCCGAACAGGATCACCAGATTATTGAGCAGATATCCCCTTGGATACGTGTGCTTCTCATCCATCGGCAATTGCTGCGTCAGGCCCAAGGCCATGCCGCGCGGGATGATCGTCACTTTATGGATCGGATCGGCTCCCGGCAACAGCTTGGCGACCAGTGCGTGCCCCGCCTCGTGGTAAGCGGTGTTGCGTTTTTCTTCATCGCTGATGATCATGCTGCGGCGCTCGGCGCCCATCATGACCTTGTCCTTGGCCAGCTCGAAATCCTGCATCTCGACTTTATCTTTATTGTTGCGCGCCGCCAAAAGTGCCGCTTCGTTCACGAGGTTTTCCAGGTCGGCCCCGGCAAATCCCGGTGTCGCACGCGCCAGCACGACGACGTCGACACCCTGGGCCAACGGTACCTTGCGGGTGTGCACCTGCAAGATGCCTTCGCGCACTTTGATGTCGGGCCGTGGCACCACCACGCGCCGGTCAAAGCGGCCAGGTCGGAGCAGCGCCGGATCCAGGACATCGGGCCGGTTGGTCGCCGCGATTAAAATGACTCCTTCGTTAGCCTCGAAGCCATCCATTTCGACCAGGAGCTGGTTGAGTGTCTGCTCCCGCTCGTCGTGGCCGCCGCCGAGGCCTGCGCCACGGTGGCGCCCGACGGCGTCAATTTCATCGATAAAGATGATGCACGGGGCGTTTTTCTTGCCCTGCACAAAAAGGTCGCGCACCCGCGAAGCGCCGACGCCAACAAACATCTCGACAAAATCGGAACCGCTGATGCTGAAGAACGGCACCCCAGCCTCGCCCGCGACGGCCCGCGCCAGCAGAGTCTTGCCGGTCCCCGGCGGCCCGACGAGCAGACAGCCTTTGGGAATTCTGCCACCGAGTTTCGTGAACTTCTTTGGATCTTTAAGAAAGGCGATGATCTCCTGGAGATCATCCTTGGCTTCATCCACACCGGCGACGTCGCTGAAGGTGACTCGATGTTGATTCTCGGTAAGCAGCTTCGCCCGGCTCTTGCCGAAGGACATCGCCTTGCCACCGCCCACCTGCATTTGGCGCATGAAGAAAATCCATACGCCGATGAGCAGCAGCATCGGAAACCAGTTGAGCAGCAGCACCATGTACCAAGGGGAATCCTCTTCCGGTTTCGCGGCGATCTTAACACGCTTCTCGCGCAGCGACTTCACCAGCTCGGGATCGTTCGGCGCGAAGGTCCGAAACCGCTCGCCATTTTTGTACTTACCCTGGATGTTGTGGCCCTGGATGACGACTTCCTGCACATCGCCGCGGTCCACCGAGCTCATAAACTCGCTGAAAACGATTTCCGGATCACGGCCGTGTTGCTTGCTAAAGATGCTGAATATAACGAGGAAAACCAGCGCCAGAACAAGCCAGAGCGCGATATGTTTTGATGACTGAGTCAACGAGATCCTCCGGATTGTGAGAACTTAAAAAAGCTTAACACACGCAAACACTTCGATCAACATCATAATCCACCCTAACAATTCCCAGGAATCACTCGAAGTCGCAAGATTTCCGCCGTTGCCGGGCCGATCTTGGCCGCCTCGCTTCTTCCGTGACCGGGAATCCAAAGGATCTCGTCGCCGGCCAACAGCAACGGCAACGTGGCGCGCACCGATAAAGGGATTTTTTTTTCGCTAAACAGGTCCTTTACCTTCTTATGCCCCGCCAGTCCCAACGGCTGGAACCGGTCGCCGCGGCGAAAATTGCGCAGGGTTAACGTCTGCGGCAACAGCGCCGTGTCGAACACTGCTTCCGACAAGCTGTCGGGCAAATTGGCAAGTGGCGCCGCCATCCGTTCGCTGTCGATCGTCACCCCAGCCTCCGGGATGCCCAATGGAGTTCCGATCCGCAATTCATAGCTGTAACAAGCCGCCCGTTTCCACTTCCGATTGCGTTTCACGAGCCGCAGCACTTGGTACTCTTTGACCAACTGCAAGCCGCCGGGAATAGCAAGACGGCCCTGCGGCGGCCCAGTTGCGATAAGCTCCAGCAGTGCGGCGATATGAGCGAAATCGACTCCGAGCAGATGGCCACGAGCCTCTTCGATCCAAAGACGAAGAATCCGTCTTTGCAGCGCCGCCGGCTGTTCGAGAAACAATTCCCGGTCCAGACCGTCGGCACGACGAATCCGGTCAAGCTCTCGCCTGGCGAGGACCTCCAAGACCCAATCATCGTCGCGCAAAAGCTCCGCCTGGTGAGCCAAGCGAGTGGAAAATCCCGGATCGCTCCGTTCCTTTAGCTTGGGAATCAGCTCCGAGCGAATCCAGTTGCGCAGCAGCCGGGTATCTTGGTTGGTTCGATCTACGCGATACGCGAGCCGTTTTGCATTCAAGAAATCGATAATCTCCGCCTTGGAAACAGCGAGCAACGGACGCACGACCGCGATGCTCTCATCGGCAAACCATCCCTCCGGTTGGAAGTGATGAATCGGCTCCATCCCGCCCAGCCCCTTCATGCCGCTGCCGCGTAGGAACCACATCAGCACCGTCTCCGCCTGATCGTCCTGGGTGTGCGCCGTCGCCACTTTGCCGAGGTTGCGTTCGCGGACAACCGCCGCGAAGAACCGATAACGTTCTTTGCGCGCCAGCGCCTCCAGGTTGCCCCTGCCCGCTTCCGACTTCATCCGAGGAAGATTGATTTTCTTGAGATGGAACGGGAGCGCCAACCGCTTCGCCAGCTCAGCCACAAAGCGCGCGTCTTCCTCCGCCTCCGCGCCACGGATTCCATGTTGTAAATGCGCGACTTCCAAATGCAAGCTAAACTCGTTCTGGAGTTCGTGCAGAACATGGAGCAACGCAACCGAATCCGGCCCGCCGGAGACGGCGACCAGGATACGATCGCCCTCGGAAAGCAGCCCGTGCTCCTTTGAATAGCCCCCAATCCTGTTTGCCAGACCCATGCCCATGTCGGAAATACTGATAGCTTTTCCCGCGCAAAGCAATATCGAGAGCCAAAGACACGACTGGTAGCCGTTCAGTTGAAGCGATCCACCAGGCGCTCAAGGAAAAAAAAGTAATTTGTTTCTGCTTGACACGACCCTTCAGCTTTGAGAGCTTCGTCTCCTAGTGTAGTGTCTCTTAAATCTACGTAATTATTTCAAACGTCATTGCGGCCACGCTGGCGATAGCTAGCGCGAGCCGGAATCCAGGGAAGCTAGGTTCCCGCTTCCGCGGGAACGACGCAGGGGGCACTTTTCGGACGAACACAGTTCGTATTCTGAGAAAAGCCCCGGACGTAAGGCCGGGGAAATTTACTTCGCTATCGGAGGTGACCACGATGACAAAGATCATTCGAAGCGCTGTTTCCTTGTTGGTTTTCCTGGCGTCGATCGCTACCACGTTCAAAAGCGCCACGGCGGCCGAAAGATCCGCCAAGTTCGCTCCCGTGCGCATTGCCTATGTTTCGCGCAGCATACTGGACATGCCCTTTATCATCGCCCGCGACAGAGGTTTTTTTCGCGAAGAAGGCTTGGAGCCCGAGCTGATTTTTATGAAGGCGATCCAGACGGTGCAGGCGATGCTCGCCGGCGGGGTCGATTTCGGCACCGCGACCGGAACCGGCATCAGCGCCGCCGTCAACGGCGCCGACGTCAGGGTGATCTTCGCTTTGAGCGACAAGCCCTCCTTCGATATGGTCGCCCTGCCGAGCATCACCAGTGTGCAACAATTACGGGGCAAGAAGATCGGCACCTCGGCGGTCGGCTCGCTGACCGAAATTCTCGCTCGGCAAATTCTGATCGCCAACAAGATCCCGCTCGAAACCGTCACTTTTCTTCCTCTGGGTACGAGCGACATCACCTACATAGCGTTGAAAGCCGGCACCATCGACGCCACGATGTTGCAGATTCCGCAAAACTTTCTCGCCGTGGACGAGGGATTTCGCAAGATCGCGTCCGGCGCCGACGTCTACCGCGCCGTGCAAGGCGGGCTGACGACGACCAAAGCCATGATTAACGAACGCCCCGATCTGGTTATCAAAACCATTCGAGCGACGCAGCGAGCACTGCGCTTGATTCGAAACGATAAGAGATTCGCCATTGAGTTCATCAAGGGTCCTTATCTTGACCTGGGCAAGGACCGCGACAAGTACGCCGACCGAGTTTACGACGCCGCCGTGCACTACTATCTCGCTTCCGGCGCGGTCGACGAAAAGTTGCAGCGCGAGATGATCGCCACAGCCGCCCAGCGGGTTAAAATTACCAACCTGCCGCCGCCGGAGCGGGTCTTCGATCTCAGCTTCGCGCAAAAGGTTGCGGACACGCTGCGATGATCGCTACGTTGTCGGACGAAGCTCGACGCGAACATCCTGCTCCTTCCCCCTTGACGGGGGAAGGCTGGGATAGGGGTGATTCGTTCGCCAATGGTCGTCGCGTGCGCGTCACCTCCTCTTTCATTCTCCCCCCTCAAGGGGGAGAAAAAGGACGTCTAAAGAAGTCAGTGAAACGAAGGCGCGCTGTGGACAGTTTTAACCAGGAGGTTACATGAAGTACAGCAGTGATCGTATATTGACGACGCACGCCGGCGCTTTGCCCCAGCCGCCTGACTTGAAAGAGATGCACAACGCGCAGGTCGCGGGCAGACCGGTTGACGGAATTGCCTTTGCCAAGCGCGTGCGCGAAGCGGTCGCCGAAGTCGTCAAGAAGCAAATCGCCTGTGGCCTCGACATCATCAACGACGGCGAGGTCGGAAAGTCCAACTTTTCCCGCTATGCGCGCGAGCGTCTGAGCGGATTCGCCGAGCGCGACGCCAAACCGGACGATCGGGTCTCGACCATCTTCGCCCGCGACATGGTCGAGTTCGGCGATTACTTCCGCAGCAGATCGAGCCATCGCGGCGACAACGTCAAGCGCGTGTTCTGCAACGGCCCGCTCAAATATGTCGGCCAAGCAGCGCTAAAGGCGGAGATCAAGGACTTCAAAGCTGGACTCCAAGGTCAAAAGTATGAAGAGGCCTTTCTACCCGCCATCGCCCCCGGCACCATCGAGCACTGGATGAAAAACGATTGCTATCCAAACGACGAGGCTTACCTGGTCGCCATCGCCGACGCCATGCACGAGGAATATAAGGCGATCGTCGAGGCCGGCTTCCTGCTTCAAATCGACGATCCCGATCTGCCCGACGGCTGGCAGTTCATGTCGCAGATGAGCGTTCCGGAATATCGCAAATACGCCGAGCTGCGCGTCGATGCGCTCAACCACGGCCTCAGAGACATTCCCGCTGATTGCGTCCGTTTTCACACCTGTTGGGGCAGCTATCATGGCCCGCACAAGTACGATATTCCACTGCGCGACATTATCGACCTGATCTTGAAAGTGAAAGCCGACACGATTTCCATCGAAGCGGCCAACCCGCGCCACGAGCATGAGTGGCGCGTGTGGGAAGAAGTTAAACTTCCTACCGGCAAAGTACTCGTTCCCGGCGTCGTCGGCCATGCGACGGATATCGTCGAGCATCCTCAGTCGATCGCCGACCGGCTGGTGCGCTACGCCAAAATTATCGGGCGCGAAAACGTCATGGCCGGCACCGACTGCGGCCTTGGCCCTCGGGTCGGCGATGCGCAAATCGCCTGGGCAAAATTCGAAGCGATGGCCGAAGGCGCCCGCCTCGCCACGAAACAGCTTTGGGGCCGCTAAAGGCATCGGCGTCCGTACGCGTGCGGCGAGGCCGCAACCAAAGCAGCAATCCTTGTTTCACCGCAGAGGCACAGAGATCGCAGAGTTCGGAGTATCTTATAATCGAAAACTCTTTCCTCCGCGTCCTCAGCGCCTCCGCGGTGAGTTCCCTTCCGGATCGTGTACCCGCTAGAACATTTGTGCGAGCCGGGAGAAATGAGGGCATCGCAGCTCGCAACATTTCAAAAAATTCTCTGGCGGCGCCGCTGACATCTTGCTACAATCCTTCCCCACGATGACGATCGACCGGGTTTCAGCGAGCATCTTAGTCCTATTTTCGCTTTTCGTAATTTGGGAGAGCCGTCAGCTTCCGCTGGGAAGCTTTCGCCAGCCCGGACCGGCGTACGTTCCCATCCTATTGGCCGCACTGCTTTTGATCCTCGGAGTTTTCATCATACTCATGGCCGGCCGCGCGCGATCGTTATCGTCGCTGCGCTGGAGCGAGTGGCGCCACGCCCTGGCGATTTTGCTCACCTGCGTCTTCGCGGTCTTTGCCATCGAGCGTCTCGGCTACCGGCTCACGGTGCTGCTCGCGCTGGTCTTTCTCGTCAAGGGCGTGGAGAAGCGCGGATGGGTATCGTCATTAACGTTTGCCTTCGGCATGGCTTTCGGTTCCTTCTACCTTTTCTACACCGTCCTGCGTGTCCCCTTGCCGCAAGGACCGCTCGGGTTCTGAAACAAGAACCGAGGATGGAGAATGGAGGATGGAAGATAGCGATGACCGACGCTCGATCCTCCATCTTCGATCCTCTATTCTCGGCTCTTACCCGAAGCCATGACTGAAACCCTGCACAATCTTTATCTCGGTTTTTCCGTCGCGCTGGCGCCGAGTGTTTTGCTCTACGCTTTTCTCGGCTGCGTTGTCGGCACGCTCGTCGGCGTCCTGCCGGGCATCGGTCCGCTGGCCGGCATCAGCTTGCTGCTGCCCGCCTCCTTCGGTCTGGATGCGACTTCCGCCATCGTTCTGTTGGCGGGAATTTACTACGGCGCCATGTACGGTGGATCGACCACGTCGATACTGATGCGCATCCCGGGCGAGGCGGCGTCGGTCATGACCTGTATCGATGGCTACCAGATGACTCGCAAAGGCCGGGCCGGACCTGCATTAGCCATTGCGGCAATCGGGTCGTATATCGCGGGAACCGTCAGCGTCGTCGGTCTCATGCTGCTGGCGCCGCCACTGGCAAGTTTCGCTCTGCGCTTCGGTCCGCCGGAGTATTTCGCGCTGCTCACTCTGGGCCTGCTGGCGCTCGCCTATATGAGCGGCGGCTCGATGCTCAAGTCTCTGGCGATGGCGGTGCTCGGTCTTCTCCTGGGCATGATCGGCATCGATCCCATGACAGGCTTCTTCCGCTTCAGTTACGGCTTGGTCGAATTGGGCGACGGTATCGGCGTCGTTCCGGTGGCCGTCGGCCTGTTCGGTCTTTCCGAGATTTTACTGACCGCGGGACAGCCGACTGCGACCGAGGTCAAAAAGCCCAGACTAAATGAGCTTCTGCCGTCGCGGCAAGAATGGCGCGCCTCGCTGTGGCCGATCGGGCGCGGGACCCTTCTCGGATTTTTCATCGGCATCATTCCCGGCTCGGCTCACATCATCTCGTCATTCGTTTCCTACGCGGTGGAGAAGCGGCTTTCGAAGCATCCGGAGCGCTTCGGTCACGGCGCCATCGAGGGGGTCGCCGGCCCGGAGTCGGCGAATAACTCCGCCACCTCCGGCGCCTTTGTTCCGATGCTCGCGCTGGGCGTTCCTTCCGGGCCGATTCCCGCCGTGATGATCGCCGCGATGATGGTCCATGGAATCTCGCCGGGGCCGCTGCTGATCTCCCAGCAGCCTGAGCTTTTTTGGGGCTTCATCGCCAGCATGTACGTCGGCAACCTGGTGCTGTTGATTCTCAACCTGCCGCTGGTCGGGATCTTCGTCAACGTGTTGCGTGTTCCCTACCCGTTGCTCTATCCGGCGATTCTGGTCTTTTGCATTCTCGGCGTGTACGCGGTTAACGGCAGCGCTGTCGATGTCGGCATCATGACGGCGACGGGCGCGCTCGGCTACGGGCTCCGCAAGTTTGACTTTGAGACCGCGCCGGTAGTATTGCGGCTTATACTCGCGCCGATGATGGAGATGAGTTTTCGCCAGTCACTGGCGATGTCCTCGGGCAGCTACGCCATCTTCGTCAACCGGCCCATCGCCTTGGTGATGCTAATGGTAGGGCTGGCGCTGCTGCTGTTGAGCATCGTACCATTCCTTATCAAGACGGTGGACTGGCGGCAGCGGCTCGGAGTTGCTGGTGGGCAAGACGCGAGGGAAAAGGAAAGCCTTTGACTCTGATCGGACTAAACTGTCGCCTGCAATTAACATTTCCCTCTCCCGCGTGCGGGAGAGGGCGAGGGTGAGGGTCATCGAATCGGAGCGCCACCCTCACCTCTGTCCTCTCCCTCCAAAGGAGGGCGAGGAAGTTGTTTTGGAGACGGTGGCGCAAAGGAGAATCAAAAAATGATTCTCGATCACGGGTAATTGTCATATTCACGGGAGGTGAATCATGGGCGCATACCGACGCTTTTATTTTCTACCGGCCTTGCTGATGTTATTTTTCGGCGTGACGGTTGAATCCCCAGGACAGGAGAAATACCCAGACCGGCCGATTACGATCGTTGCGCCGTTTCCGCCCGGCGGAGTCGCCGATCTCACGGCCCGGCCGGTCGCCGCCGCGCTGGAGAAGGTGATGAAAAATCCAGTCGTGGTGGTAAACAAGACCGGCGCGGCGGGAGCCGTGGGCATGTCCTTTGTGGCCAACAGCAAGCCCGACGGCTACAATTTATTGCTGGCACTCTCGAGCATTTCGATCATTCCCGAAGCGGACAAGCTCTTTGACCGCAAGCCCGCCTATACCATGGATCAACTCATTCCCATCGCGTTGATCTCCGCCGATCCGACGATCTTCGTGGTCAACGCGAGCCGTCCCTGGAAAACCGTGAAAGAGTTTGTCGCCGAAGCCAAGAGGCGCCCGGGAGCAATTTCTTACTCCTCCTCCGGCGTCTACGGCACGCTGCACATGGCGATGGAAATGCTCACCCACAGCGCCGGCATTAACCTGAAACATGTTCCCTACGCAGGGGCCGGGCCGGCGCTCACGGCCATTCTCGGCGGCCATGTTGACACGCTCGCTTCGGGACCGGCGGTGGTGATCCCGCATATCAAGGCGGGCAAGATCAGACCGCTGGCCGGGTGGGGCGCCAAGCGGGTCGCTTCCCTGCCGGATGTCCCCACTTTCAAGGAGCTCGGCCACGACATCGAGTTCTACATCTGGGCCGGGCTTTTTGCGCCGCGCAGCACCTCGCCTGCCGTGATGAAAACCATCCGCGAATCGGTGAAACAGGCGGTCAACGCCGCCGAATTCAAAGCGGCCATGGAGAAGCTCCAGACACCGATCGCCTATCTCGACGCACCCGAGTTCCAGAAGTTCTGGGACAAAGACGCCAAGATGCTCGCCGACGCCATCAAGCGCATCGGCAAGCTGGAGATACCGGAAGCGAAATAAGCCGGCACTGTCTAATGAAAATCGAGGATAGAGGATGGAGGATGGAGAATCGCGCTCTTCGATCTGCCATACTCGATCTTCGATCTTCCATCCTCAAACCTCCCTCCATCCTCGAACTTCCATCTTCGATCCTCGACCTTCCCCACTCAGCTTGACAGCTCTATGACGCCTTGGTAGGGGTTCGACGGTAGCAATTTTTAATGCTACTTCCCTATATACGCCCGACGGCGCCAAGATCGTGGTTGACCACGCGAGCAAGCTCTTCCTCGCGGCCGATCCATATTCACGGCATCGACTTCGTCAGCTCCGAGCCGCATATCTTTACCGACCACATCCAGGCCGAAGGTAATTGAGCCAAACGCGGTGACCGCCGACGGCATGTTCGGCATTTTCTTCGGCCATACGTTTATTATCACCGACGGCGAGCCGGAGTGCGTCGATGGTTACCCGTGGGAGCTAACTGTGGTGCATTAGTAGCTAGACCGGAGGCTTTTGTTCGCGTGAAGATCGCCTGACCCTCTTTGTCATCATTCGTGGTGACGGCCGCTTTACAACTCGGTGCCAGTATTTACGGACTGTTTTGCTGGACCATCCGCCGCCCATCCAATCGGACAATTTTCACCCTTGTCGCCTGGGATGGTCTACGGTACTGTATACACAGGTACACGTAATCTAGTTGGAGAGCCCTATGCAGAAGAAACTGATCATTAAGGTTGACGCTCGGATCTATGACGGACTTCACCGGGTCGTGGGACGGCGTCGTGTCCGTCGGCTCCTTGAATCTCTCGCGCGGCGACCCGTGACTAGGCGGGACTTGGAAGCGGCCTATCGTCAGATGGCAAAAGACGAAGCCCGTGAAGCAGAGGCTCTTGAGTGGGCCGACGCTACAGTTGGAGATGTCGCTGATGAAACGAGGTGAGGTGTGGTGGGTGAACTTCTATCCTTCCGTAGGCGGTGAGATTCGAAAGCAGCGTCCGGCTGTTATCGTAAGCAATGACGCCTCAAAAAGCACTTGAACCGTATCCAGGTTGTGCCCTTAACCACTTCGGTAGATCATCTATATCCAAGCGAAGCCTACGTCATGGTTAAAGGGAAAAAGAACAAAGCTATGGCAGATCAGCTAACGACCGTGAGCAAGACGCGCGTGCAGAACTTAATGGCTCGTTTGTCGCGGTCGGATTTACAGGGAGTCGAACAGGCGATCAAAGTGCAGTTGGGACTGACACCGTAACGAGCTGAAGCTACGATCTGACGAAGCTTTCAGTGGGAGCTAACCGTCATGCATTGACGGCAAAAGGAGGAAGTCATGAAAGCCGAGGCAATCACGAATTACGATTTCGATACGGAAGACGTCGAATATCTCCGCCACGCGGACAACCCGCTGCTGGCTCGTCTCTTCAAGCCGCGTGGCGCGGGGCCGTTCCCGCTCGTTGTAGAATTGCACGGCGGCGCCTGGTGTCACGGGGACCGCCTGAACGACACCATCATTAACGAATCGCTGGCGAGAAGCGGCGTGGTGGTGGCGGCGCTGGATTTCCGCATGCCTCCCGTGGCGGCATATCCGGCTTCGCTCACCGACATCAACTATGCGATCCGGTGGCTCAAGACGCGTGCCGCCGAGTTGGGCAGTCGCCCCGACTGGGTGGGCATCCTGGGCGTTTCGAGCGGCGCGCACCAAGCGATGCTGCTGGGGATGAGACCGCGCGATCCCCGTTATTCGGCGATAGCGCTGACCACCACTGCCGCGGCCGTCGATGCCGCGGTGCGTTGCGTCGTTTTGTGCTGGCCGGTCATCGACCCGCTGGGACGCTATCATTACGCTAAGAAGCTCAAAGCGGGCGGTAAACCGTACCCGGACCTCGTAGACCAGGTGCTGCCCAGTCACGATGAATACTGGAAGACCGAAGAGGCGATGGCGGAGGGAAGCCCGGTGCGCGCGCTCGAGCGCGGCGAGCAGGTCGAGCTGCCGCCGGTGCATTACGTTCAAGGAACCAAGGACCTCGCCCACCCGCGTCCCGACCTCGACCGCTTCGTCGCCGAGTACCGCAAAGCCGGCGGCCGCGTTGCGCTGCAGCTCTACGAAGGCGAGGGACAGGCATTCATCACCAGAAATTCAGCTTCGCCCAACGCCAGCAAGGCGATCGACAAGATCATCGAGTTCGTGCACCAGGAGATCGGTTAAGGGGGACGCCAACAACGGGATGTATCTCACCGCAACGATACGCATTGGCTCATACCTGGATTTGCTATAACGGGCGGCGCGCCCAAGTGCGTTGACGGATATCCGTGGGAGATGACGGTTATCAAATTAAGGAGGCACTCACATGCTCGCTACTCACCCCGACCCGACCGTCGATCACGTTCTGAAAACCTGGGCGCCGAGAATGATCGTTCAGGGGATCGATTACAACGATCTCATGACCACCGGCGAACGCATCCGGACCTGGGATGACTGGTGCCGGGAGTGGTGCGTGACCGCCGCC
>JACPFE010000207.1:0-10586 GCA_016183145.1 Deltaproteobacteria bacterium
GACTCGTCATTCCCGCGCACGCGGGAATCCAGGTTTGTTGCGCCGAATTAGCCTGGATACCCGCTTTCGCGGGTATGACGGAACCCAGGCGGGCCTCTTCGTTCTCATCCCCAAACGGGTATTTTCAAAGGAGATCACGAAAGACACGAAGGTTTCGGAAATTTTGTTCTGAAACTTCGTGCTCTTCGTGTCCTTCGTGGTGAATACTCCTCCACACTAATCCTACGAGAGTCTATTCTAGAAACGCCAAGCCGCCTCATACCAAAGCAAAGGGAACATAAACTCCAGCTTTGAGCACGCAGTAGCGGAGCAGCAGACCGCCAATGAGAATAAATGCGCCGGCCAAGACCACGGCGGACGGCATCCATAAAGTTACAACCAGGGGAAAAACCATTCCGATGAGGACGACACCGACATTAAAGATCCAGCCCAGGGAGCCGCGCTGTAAAAGCCTGACCGCCTCTTTCGCCGCGAGTCCTGAGTGTTCTAGAGTCCAGAGATGGATCGCAATCAAAATGAGGTTGGTTACGATGAGGACCGCAGCCAAAGACAAGAGTCCGGGAAAAGGAGAAAACAGAATCACGACTGCGCTGGCTCCTAGAAGAGATTGCGCGAAAAAAAGCACGGGCAAGAGCGGGCTATTCCAAAAGGGAATAGCGGGCGAAGCGGAGAGAACGAAGCCTGGGTACAGGGTTACTAATAACGCGCAAATGGCGGCGATCGTTCCAATAGCCCTTTCGCCGAAACCGGCTGGATTCCACGGGAGCCAAGAAAAAAATGAAACGGATGGGGCGATATAGAAAAAACCGAGAACGATGAATAAAAAGACCGAGATCATGCCGCGGCTGATCCACGAGGTGCGCGGTTTCGCCATCGCGCGCCATGCCCTCATGGGATGGCCTAACTCGGCTAATAGAACCAATCCGCCCACCGTGACTAGCCCCAGGGAAAGAAGTCCTATGGCAGGGGAAAGCTTTAGATTGTGAAAAAGGAGGAAAAGACCGCCGCCCAAACCGCCGAAAAACAAATCGATCGCGACAAGCCAGGCCCACTCTTGTTGGCCTCTCAACTCGACGGTAAAACTATTCACCATGTTCCACCTCACCGAGCCTAAGTTAGGTAATACAGAGAGGGATCGGTGCCCAATTCCGCGCGCGGCTGAAAGTGAGATCGCTCTCTGACGAGCTTGCACAGCTCGCTCTGGGGATCATTGAGATCGCCATAGACGAGGGCCCTAGTCGGACAAGTCTGGACGCACGCGGGCTGGAGGCCATTTTCGATTCGCTCGACACAGAAATTGCACTTTTGCACCGTTCGAGGCTGCCATTTCTGGTAGCTCTTGGCTTCGTACGGAGTCAGCGTCTCGCCGTAATAACCATGCGTGTCTTCCGCGAGGAAGCGAACCTGATAGGGGCAAGCGACAACGCAAGCGCGGCAGCCGATACATTTGTTCTGATCCATCATCACCAGGTTGTCTTTTTCCCGTTGATGGCTGGCACCGGTCGGACAAACCGGAACACAGGGCGGATTCACACAATGATTGCAGCGGATGGGTAAGAAAACTTTGCGTGCAACCGGAAACTTTCCCTCTTCCTGCTCCAAGACTCTCATCCAGAAGATGCCGGGAGGGGTGCCGTTTTCGCCTTTGCAGGCGATCGTGCAGCTATGACAGCCAATGCAGCGTTTGAGATCGATCGCCATGCCCCAGCGGGGCCTCTTGCCATTTCTGTTTGCACCTGTGTCAGGCCTTTGTTCCATGGCTTGCCCTCTTCGATAACTCTAGTTGACCAGAATCGTTCCCTGCGGTTGAGCTAACTCATTACAGTGCTGAGTTTTTAAGGGGCGAGAATTGACTCTCAATCTTCATAACTCAGCACTCGTTACTTTCAAATCCAGCACCCGTTACTCAGCACTCTTATCTGATCACTTTATCCGCCCGCACCAGCACGTTCGGCCGAATCGTCAGGCGGAAACAAATCCACTTGCAAGATCTTTGTGTGCAAGCTACCTTCATAATTGAGATAATCACAAAGAGGAGTCTCATCTCATGCCAACAGGCGCCATGCAGCCAATTGAAGCGATCCGAGTCGGAGAGAAGGGACTGATCGCCGTCCCACCCAAGTACCGCAAGCAGCATAAGCTCTCGAAGGGGAGCGAGGTTCTGCTCATCCAGCTCGGTGAAACTCTGATGGTGGTGCCCTCTGACGTCACTCTTTTTCGCCTTTGCGAGCGTATTCAGGACGCGCTGATGGGCCGAGGGATATCGGTACGGCAGGCTCTGAAGAACCTGGCAAGAGTGCGACGGCGCCGCTTCCAGCGCCTTTATGGCAAGGGATAACCCGTCCGCCATTCCCAGGGTTTTCTTGGACTCCGGGGTTCTACTGGAAGGTCTTTTGGCTCCGTGGAGTGCCTCCCGTGCCGTCCTGATCCTTTCGCGCCGCAGAGTGTTTAAAATCATCCTCGCGCTGTACGTCCAAGGAGAAGTGGAAGACAATCTCCTGGAACTGCTCGCCGCCAATCCAAGGTTAGCTAGAGAAACCATAGACGCTTACGACACTCTATTGCGGCTCCTCGATCCGGAGCTCATCGCGCTTCCGACCAAGCAGGAAATTGATCGGCACCGCCATTTGATTCGTCACCAAGCCGACGTCCCCGTGCTCGTATCCGCCCTAAAAGCAACTCCTAACTGGTTTCTCACCACGAATACCCGACACTTCTCAAAACAAGTCGCCCTACGCACGCAGCTCAAAATTCTCAGTCCGAAAGATTTCATTACCAGCATTCAAGTTCTGGTTTGACCTCTAGTCATTTAATCACCTTATCCGCCTTCATTAACGTCCACTGCGGAATCGTCAGACCCAGATGCTTTGCCGTCTTCAAATTGATCACCAGCTCGAATCTCATAGGCTGCTCGACGGGAATGTCGGTCGGCTTGGTACCTTTCAGAATCTTGTCCACAAAAACGGCGGCGCGCCGGATCGGATCGAGAGCGGGCGGTCCATAGGACATGAGGCCCCCTGCATCCGCGAATTCCATAAAATCCGAGACCGTCGGCAGGCGGTTCCTCGTAGCTAGATCGACGATTCTCCGGAGGTGTTCAGGGACGATTACAAATTGCGGCTGAACGACCAGTGCGCCCGCCCGCTCCTTGATCATCGCCGAGAAGGCGCCTTCGAACTCCTCGGGACCTCCAATCACCAGTGGCTGAATTCGTATCTTGAACCCTTTGGCGGCGTCCTGCGCTTCCTTCACGAACAGCCGGTGCGCCGGATTCCCCCCGTGAGCCAGGAACGCCACTCGCGCAACGCGCGGGAGGACCTCCCGTAGCAACTCCAAGCGCTTTCCCCCAAGCTCCGGAAGGATGAGGGACAGCCCCGTGATGTTCCCGCCCGGCTGGGCCAGGCTCGCAACAAGTCCACTCCCCACCGGATCTGCAGCCGCCGCCATGACGATGGGGGCCGTCCTTGTCGCGTTCTTGATGGCCTGGACCGCTGGCGTGGCTCCGGCAGCCGATCCGTACCGTTCGCATATCGCCACTCGATGACGATGGTCTGCCTCTCGACGTAGCCTAGGTCTCGCAACCCCTGTCGGAACGCCTCGTCCCGCTCCGAGGGTCCAGCGCGGACCGTCAAGTAACCTATCCGCGGAACTTTCTTCGCCTGCTGCGCCTGGGCGACTGGCCCCGCTCCCAAGAACGCGATGATTAGAAAGAGCCGAAATAGTTTTTTCATCGGTCGTCCTCAATAAAGCGCTGAGTGCCGAGTGATTACATCTGAAACCAAACAGTTTTCGTTTCGGTATATAGCGGCAGCACCTCTTGGCCGAATTCCCGGCCAAAGCCGCTTTGTTTGAACCCGCCAAACAGCGCCATCGCATCCAACGCGCCCGCCCGCTTGAGGCACCTGCGCAATGGCCTCTTCCGTCGCTGGATTAATCGTCGAAAAGTATCGGCCGGAGTCCGGCTTGACCCATTGGCTATTGATGAAGAGGCTCTGGACTTCGGCTACGGCTGTGCTTGCGTTATCCATAATCGCTCGACTCGCTAGGCGTGTTTGTTAGTGATGGCGACAATTTCCCTGCTTGAAAGAATCTCGCGCGTGAGCGAGTGGCGCTCGGAGTTGTTCAGTAATTTTCGCGCCAGCTCCATGTAGTGCTTGGCCTGATCCGATTCGGGAAAAGACTCCACAACCGTGGTCCGCAGATTCTCGGCCATCTGCACCAGCTCGGAGCGCGGGATGTGATGGATCACCGGTATGCCGACGGCGCCGAAGGCCTCCTCCACGATCGCCTCTTCGTTGGGCACCCCACGCATATTGTTGATCACGCCGCCGATGCCACAATTGACGCCACGTTGGCCTGCCGCTTGAATGCTCTGGGCGATTTTCATCGCCTGAGTGAGAGAAGCCGCTTCTCCGTTGGCGACAATGTAACCCTGCGGGGTATATTTCAAAGGTCGTGCAAAGCCGCCGCAAACCGTGTCCCCCAACACGTCGTAAAGGATCAGCGTGAACTGGTATTCTTCCATGAGCCCGTGGTCTTCAAAGAGCTTCAGGGCCAAATCGACTCCCTTTCCAGCGCACCCTTTGCCGGGCACCGGTCCACCGCACTCGGTGCCATAAAGATGGTTGTTGTGATTGACCCCGGGAAAGATCAGTTGCTTGAGGATCTCGCGGTTCATCGCCCGCGCTCCTCCGCGCTTCTGGATCTCGTCCAGAACGGTGGGCTTCAAACCGCCGCACAGATTGGCAATCGAATCATGTTTCGGATCGCAGCCGATCTGGAAGACCTTTTCGCCCATCAGGACCATGGCCGCGCTCACGTTGGCGGAAACGGTCGATTTGCCGATGCCGCCGGTGCCGTAGATCGAGATCCTGACCGGTTTGTCCCGATTGACCGGCGCGGCTGGTATCCTAGCCACATAGGCGTTCCGTCCTTCTTGGCCGGAGGCTCGGTCCAAGCTTTGAAAGCTTAAGAACATGTCAAAGAGCTCGTCGTAGCTGTCGATGGGTTGCGGATCAGTTTTTGGCGAGCCTTGTTCCACTTTTCGCGCGAGCTCGCGAAACGTGGCGGCGACATCTGAATCCGGCAGCGTGCGTACGATGGGACCACCGCGTTTTTCCGCTTCCTTAAAAGTGGCAGGATCACGTTTAATGCACGAAAGCACGGGTACGTTGGTCTTTTCAGAAAAGGCCCCGACGATCTCTTGCTCGCGCGCAACGCCGCGCATGTTCACTACGTAGCCTAGGACTTTAAGGTCGCCGCCCACCGCCTTGACGGCGCGCAGGATGTTGTTCCCGGCATAGATGGCCATCAACTCACCGCTGATGATGATGATCACCTCGCGGCCCCCGCCGCGCAGCGGCGTTGAGAATCCGCCGCAGACCACATCGCCGATGAGATCGTAAATGTTGTATTCCACCTTGTCGTAGTCTGCGATTTGGCCCTTGAATTTCTTCAGCTCGCCGAACGCGGTTGGCAAACCCACGCCGGCGCAGCCGATACCCGGCTCCGGTCCGCCTGTTTCCGTGAGAAGAATTCCTTCTTGGCTTCTCCAGACCGCTTTCCCGATATTTTGCGCGTTGACGCCCTCTTTGCGTTTGAGGTCAAGGATCGGAACCACATCGCCGGTAAGGTCGTACAGGTCGATGAGGCTGGTTTTCGGGGAACATCCCAGAAGCATGACCCGTCGCCCTTCCTCGTGGGCGAGTGCCTCACCGAGATTAGTCGCCACCGACGTCTTACCGATTCCGCCCTTACCGTAGACAATGATATTGCGTTGACGATTCGGCTGATCCATCACGCGCCTTTCTCCCTCTTTGAATAGTCGTAAAAGCCTGAACCGGTCTTTCTCCCTAACCGCCCGGCAGCCACCATCTGCCGTAGTCTCAGCGAAGGGCGAAACCTCTCACCGTACGCCGAATGCAACGCTTCCATTGCGGCGATGACCGTATCCAAACCAACCAGGTCCATTAGTTCAAATGGCCCCATCGGATGGTTGTAAGCGAGCTTGCAAGCTTTATCGATGTCGCCGAGCGATGCGATGCCTTCTTCCAAGCAATGGAGGGCCTCAACCAGATATCCATTGTAGATGCGGGTGGTAACGAAACCCGTGTAGTCTTTCTCAACCAAGATGGTTTCTTTACCCAGACGAGTGCAGAGCTCTTTTGTCTTCTGAATGGTCTCTTCACTCGTGGCGTAACCACGCACGATCTCGACGAGTTTCATGACCGGCG
Source organism: Deltaproteobacteria bacterium (assembly GCA_016183145.1). GTDB lineage: Bacteria > Desulfobacterota > Binatia > UBA9968 > UBA9968 > JACPFE01. The sequence continues at coordinate 6,234 of JACPFE010000207.1, forward strand.
CGGGATTGAAGAAATGGGCGCCAATAACCCGCTCTGGACGGCGCGTCGCCGACGCGATCGCGGTGATAGGCAAGCCGGTGGTATTGCTCGCCAGAATCGCCTGCGGGCCGCAGATTCCATCGAGCTCGGCAAAGACTTTGCGCTTGAGCGCCAGCTCTTCCGGCACAGCCTCAACAACAAAGGACGCGGCCTGTAGCTCACCGTACTGGGTCGTAAAACGGAGGCGCTTAAGCCAGCCGTCGACCTGCTCCTGCTTGGCCTGGCCCTTCTCCACGGCTCGCGCTGCAAAGCCCTCGATGGCGGCGCGGCTCTTTTTAAGAAATTGCTCCGCGACGTCAAGGACAATCGTTTCGGCCTACGTGCGCGAAGCCACGACGAAGGCGATCCACGTGCCCATTAACCCACTGCCAATAACGCCGATCTTTTCCATGTCTTGTTAGTTTGGGCCGTTCAGGCTGCTGTGTGGCTAACCTGGCACTATTGCCTTGATTTCGTTCACCACGAAGATCCCAGCGCGGCTACGCCGCACCCAAAATGAGAAAAGTCGGATTCACCACGAAGGCACGAAGGACACGAAGGATTCGGAAAGTTTATTTTTAAACTTCGTGCTCTTCGTGTCCTCCTTTGAAAATACCCGTTTGGGGATGAGAACGAAGAGGCCCGCCTGGGTTCCGTCATACCCGCGAAAGCGGGTATCCAGGCTAATTCGGCGCAACAAACCTGGATTCCCGCGTGCGCGTGGATTCCCGCGTGCGCGGGAATGACGAGTCGAGGAGGGCACCCTGTGGAAGGAAAGCCCTCCATTTTCATTCTCGGCGGACGAGCACAAGCTCATGGCACACTTCGTGGTAAATACTCTTTCCCAGCAAACCCGGAAGAACCTAGTTTGTACTTCGACTTAGTCAGGAAACGGATAGCAATCTCAGTCCCTTTCTTCCCCAGGGACAAAAGCCAGCTTTTTCCACGCCTCGGTTTCGTAGAAGGCCTCATCGACGACCTTACAAATTTCCGAGAACAGTCGCAGCGACCCTTTTACGCCGACGAGGGGCCAGGGAACGAAGTTGTAGTTGTTGAAGTAGTAAAAACCGCCGAGGTTGAGGTGGGCGATGCCGTAGCTTTTGAAAAGCGGTTTGTCCTGGATAGAGCCAATGGCGAAATCCACGTTCGCCTGTTTCGCCGCTTCACCAAGCTGGTGATAGGTAGGATTTTCCAGGACGGTAAAATCGAGCGATTCCGATAGCGGCTCGAGCACTCTCTCCGCCTTCTGCATTCCAACGTCTGTTTCACTCCACAGGCCCACGACCTTAACCCGAATATTGAGGTCGTGAAAAAGATAGCGCGTCATGGCCGCCGCAAAGGGAGCGTAGCCGCAAACAGCGGCGTATTTGTCGCTCAGGAAGCTCGCCATCCAACTGAAGTTGTAGTTGCGATGGAGAATTCTCTTGATACTGTTCATCTCATCCACGAGATAGCGCTGCGCTTTCTTGCTGTCACCGAAGCGTTCCGCCAAGTTAAGCAGCCATTCCTCGCTATTGCCGATGCCAAAGGGCAGCGCGAGATCATCGGTTAGAGTTGGAACGCCAATGGCGTCGCTCTTTCCGACGAAATCAGGCATCTCGTCATAACCCAGCAGCAGGTTTGCCCCGGCGGCGGAAAAGCGCTGCAAATCGGCGAAGTTCAAATTGCGCGAGAGAACAAGGTTCACCTTGACACCGGCCGCTTGCAGCATCTCCACAATGTGATCGATATCGAAGGGCCAGTTGGCGCTGCCCATAAGAAATGGCGCAATCAAGTTGATCCCTTCACGCTCTCCGTCGTAGGGTTCCACGACCTCGTCGAGAATCTTGCACAACGCCAGCTCCGCCCCGCGCACCACTCCTCCTTTGAAACCGGCATTTTCAATGGCGACGATTTTGACTCCGCTGTCCGCGGCGACCCCTCGGGATACACCCTCGATATCTTCCCCGCCCACGGCCGGGCAATCGCTCATGGATATCCAGATGCACTGAGGCGCCTCCTTGACGAGCCTAGCCTCAGCAACACCTCGAAGCGTCTTCTCCAGTTTTGCCGCCCCTCCCATGATCGCTTCGGTTTCCAGAAACCCAGTGCCCACAATAGGCACGTAGCCGCCGTTGGGCAGCAGGTCGCCGCGAAAATGCTGCGCCATGGCGTGACACCCTGAAACGCCGTGATAGACGTTAGCTGTGTCGAGAATGCCGCTGGTAATAAAAATGCTGCCGACAAAGGCGCCCGGCTGAAACTGGTCCCGCGTTTTTGTTTCCTTATTTGGAGACAGAACTTCCATCATGACGCGGGCCTTTCTTTGGGTTTGGCGAACCCCGATCCATCATGGATCGACCTGAAACGTCTTGTTGAGAACCCTTGCGACATGGGATTCAGCATTGCATCGGCTCGGTTACTCTTTTCGGATCGGGGCGAACTGGAACTCAAACGGCGTCGACGACCAGACCCGACCGAAGAAAGTTGGCTTTGATTTGCGCTTTGCCGCCTTGAAAGACTCTATGATGCCGCGATAGGTCATTGCGGTACCCGCGTAACCCACGCCAAGAAAGGATGAACCCTTGACCCGTTTCATCTGGGAGGAAGTGGTGTAACGAGCGACGTTGGATGGATCGAAGCTGCCGCTTTTCGCGTAGGGGAAAACGTCATCATAGATATAAAGGCACTCATCCGCATCCACGCCGAGATCCGCCATGACATCCTCGACGTTGACGGGTTGATGATAGGGATAGGGCCCGATGAGCACGGGTGGATTAAGACCCTCGACGTCAGCGACTGCAACCAGGTCGTCCCGTTGCGATTTGAACTCCATCGGGTGGAGAGAATAGACGTAAGGTTTCATTCCCAGCTCTTGGGCGAGCCGCGCGTAGGCGAGCATCTCGCCGTACTTCGCCTGGGAGTTTCTGGAACACTCCACGAGCAAAACTTTCCCATCAACCCATTCCTTGGTTTCCTCAAACAGCCCGGTCAGCTTCTCTTCTTCAGCCTTGACGAATCTGTCGGCGTCTTCTTCCCGATCCATAAAGCGGGCGAGGTCCATGACCCAATCGCGAGTACCGTGCAGACCCATAGGGAGTTGCCTTTTGAGCCACGGAGTGCCGAATTGCTCCTCCATCGCTTGAGCCACCGGATAGCCCCACATCGCCGTGTGAATCGTGTTAACCCGCGCCTCAGGGGCCGTGCGCAGGTAATTGTAGTCTCCCGCATTCATGATCCGGTGAACCTTGAGACCGATCCCCTCAATTAAATGAACATAGGCTTCTGTGTTCCCGCCATGCTTCCTCCCCTCGGCTTCGGTGAAGCGGGTGTCATAGTATAACCCAAGGACGTTGACTCCCTCTGGGTCGATCTCAGAAGGAGGATCCATCAGTGCAGCCACCAGGGGGCCCATCGCCTCAACGGCCTTGCCGCATTGGACTCCGGCGAAACCGGGGCTCGGCGTGTAGACAACTTTGGCTTGGACATCGGAAGCGACTTCGGCAATGACCGCATCGACATCGTCGTGAATCATGTAGGAGGCGCAGGTGTCGGTGATAATGATGAGCCGCGGGCGGTATTCCCGATCCACCTTCCGCAAGGTATCGGCCAGCAATTCAGTGCCGCCCATGATCACCGCATTTTCATCCATATTGGTGCAGGGCGAGTGGGCAAAAGGAAGAGCGGAGTGAAGCGAGTAATGGGTCTGTTTGAAGTTTTTTACCGCCGCGACGCAGGACAGCGGGCCGTGAGTGACGATGACCACATCGTGGAAGAATTGCTGAAAGTAAGTGGTCGTCCAAAGGTAACGACACCACACCCCTTCATAGCCTGGCGTGAGTTCGTTGAATTCTGGCGTGTCAATCTCCGGCAGCGACTCAAAAGCCTCTTTGAGTGGCAGCCAACGATAACCTTGAGCCGTGAGTTTCGACATGCCCCGGTAGGGGCAGCAATAAGGATGCCACGGCCTCCTGCGGCTCACTTCGCGAAAGCACAGGTGATATCGTTAGGGCTCTTACGCTAAAACGATCATGCGAAGGGCGAGCATCGCAAGTGAGCCAAGGCAGTTCAGGGGTGGGCTTTTCTTGTGAATAAAAAAAAATGAGACCATATTCTCAATATTTAGAAGCGGAAAACTTTTGCGGCCATTCGATGGACACGAGGACCACGAAGTTCAGAGTCTTGATTGTCTGAACCCTTCGTGACCTTCGTGATCTCCTTTGAAAATACCCGTTTGGGGATGAGGACCAAGAGGCCCGTCTGGGTTCCGTCATACCCGCGAAAGCGGGTATCCAGGCTAATTCGGCGCAACAAACCTGGATTCCCGCGTGCGCGGGAATGACGAGTCGAGGAGGG
>JACPFE010000207.1:10600-13740 GCA_016183145.1 Deltaproteobacteria bacterium
CCTGTGGAAGGAAAGCCCTCCATTTTCATTCTCGGTGGGCGAGCGTAAGATCATGGCCACTTCGTGGTGAATACTCTTTCACACTAAAGCCGTAAGAACCATTTCCTGAAAGGTTAGAGCAAGAATGCATCGGGACCGCCAGTGCAATTTGGCCTCATAATTGCGTTGATACACTAGATCAACAAATTCCAGAGCGGCTGAACACTGAACTAAAATAGCCGAAAAACTATTGCGCGAAGGAAAGGGGACCCTCCATGCCTTACCGTGACCTGAGAGAGTTTCTTAAGAAATTAGAAAAAGAGGGAGAGGTTCTCAAAATCGAACCCGAGGTAGACCTTAAGTACGAAGTAGGCGCGGTGTGCCGCCTCGCTCTCGACCGAGGAGGGGAAGAGCGAAACAAGGCCCTCTATTTCTCTCGCATTAAGGGCAACTCTTACCCGATAGTGGTCAACCTTCTCGCTACCCGCAAGCGCTATTGCCTCGCGCTTGAGTGCAGCGCCGATGAGGTTCATCGTGAGTGGATCCGGCGAACGCAAAAACCGCTTGCGCCGGAGCTGGTCAAGGACGGACCCTGCAAGGAAGTTGTGCGCGTCGGTAAAGACGTCAACTTGTTCCAGCTTCCTATTCCCTGGTGGAATAGCCTGGACGGAGGCTATTACATCACGTTTCCATGTTACATCTCGAAGGATCCTGAAACAGGGATACGAAACGCTGGCATGTATCGCACGATGATCCACGACGAGAAAACCCTGGGAATCCTGGCGGCCCCTTACCGGCATGTCCGCCATCACTTCGAAAAAGCCCATGCTCAAGGCAAACCCTTCCCGGTCGCGATCGCGATCGGGTTAGACCCCTCGCTCTATATCGCTACGGTGGCCCCCTTCCCGTTCGGTGAAGATGAGGTGGCTATGGCTGGAGCCTTGCGAGGCGCGCCGGTTCAGATGGTTCCTTGCGAAACGATTCCTTTAGAGGTGCCGGCCTGCGCTGAAGTGGTTATCGAAGGGGAAATCCCGCCCGATGTGATGCGCGAGGAAGGTCCCTTCGGCGAGTTCACGGGCTACTACGGCGATCGCGCTCCGCGACCCGTCATCCAAGTGAAAGCGATCACGCACCGAAAAGATTTGATCTATCAGGCGAGCTATGAAGGCCTGCCGCATCATGAGACCTGCGTCGTGTCGGGCATCAGCAACGAGGCTGAGCTGCTCCGCCAAATCCCGCTCCCCGGAATCCAAAAAGTTCATTTCACTTCAGCAGGTGGCGGCTATCTTCATGCCGTCGTGTCGGTTAAGAAAGCCTATGATGGTTATGGCAAGATGGTCGGTCTCGCCGCTCTTGGAACCACGGCCGGAAGAACCGTGAAAATCGTCACCGTGGTGGACGATGACATCGATCCGAACGATCTCGCGCAGGTGAACTGGGCGGTGACGATGCGAACGCGCGTTGACCGGGGTCTTGAAATCATCAAAGATCTGTCAGCTAATGTCCTTGATCCCACTATGACACTTCATGAAAAGCGCTTGGGGTCCAGAACGGATAAGTTGATCATCGATGCCACTAAACCGTTGCTGGAGCCCCTGGCGCCTGAGTGCCTTCCCCACGCCGAAATCATGGAGCAGGTCACGCGTAACCGGCATAAATATGGCATCGAGTAAGGCTCCGCCTGACTGGTTTGCGCACTTGAGTTCGCGGGAAACCCAATCTGTGGCCATCCTGGTCCTACTTGTACTCCTTGCTTTTGCGCCGGCGGCGCAATCTCAAGGGCCGCTGCAAAAAGTAACGATTAGCTACTCCAGCCGCAGCATCTCGTCGATCGATCTTTTTATCGCTCAAGATCGCGGCTTCTTCCGCGACGAGGGTCTCGAAGCACGGCTCGTCCAGGTGCGGGCAACGGTAGCGATTGCCGCCATCTTATCGGATGAGGTCCAGGCCCTGGGCTCCATCGGCAGCGCGATGCGAGCCATCGAGCGCGGCGCGCCGATTAAAGTGCTGGCCGTGAGTCTGCGCCAGCCGCTTTTCTGGCTTGTGACGCGACCGGAAATTAAATCCATCTCGGACCTGAAGGGAAAAGTTGTAGGCATAGTCACGATTGGAGGCTCTCAGCATACCGCCCTGAAGCGCATGCTACAGACTGCGCGAGTAAATGCCGATACGGAAGTGACAACAGTTTTGGCAGGGGACGTCCCCGCTCAACTCCAGGCGTTGGCGGCCAACTCCATTCAGGCTGCTGCCCTGTCCCCACCCATCGTCATCGTCGCCCGTGACAAGTTTAAAATGAATGTCCTCGCCGGTGCTATGAATGAATTCACCAGTCTTCAGAACGGTCTCGCCGTTTCGGAGAAGACTCTGCGTGGGCAAAGAGAATTGGTGAAACGGATGTTACGAGCGAGGGCCAAAGCAAATCGCTATTTCCACGAGAACGAAAAGGGTTCAAGCGACGTGCTCGCGAGGTACCTGAGCGTGGATTACCCGACTGCTATCGAGACCTACCGACTGAGTCGACCGGCTTACACAACCGACGGTATTCCTACCGAGGAAGAGGCCCGCGAATATCTCAAGATGGATGCCCAGATTCTAGGTCTGGCAGCGCCAGTCCCGATCTCCAAGGTCTTCGACTTTTCGCTTCAGCGCGAGGTCAATCAGGAGCTGGGAGTGAAGTAGACGGATCATGGCTTTGCTGATCGACCTGAAGCGATTGCCTGATCTATAACCCCATCGAGCCAAAAGGTTAAGGATGGCAACTTCCTCAGAGATCCAGCCGCGGACAACTTGTATGCGTGGTCGGACGCGTGGGTCCTAGCGAACGGATTGTAAAGAATGTTATGCGAGACGCCGCTTCCCGTGTTTTCGCAATTGCGAAAACACGAAACAATGACGCTGACGTTTCATAAACGCAAATATCGCAGGTTTGACATCGGGACTTCGCCTCGGCAAGGAATTCCGCGTCGTTCATCGTTTCCTGAAACGCCCGGCGCAAGAGCTGGACGCGAGCCTTCGGTGTGTTCGGCGGAAATGAGTAGAATATGTGATCGCACCTACGTCGTGCATCACTATCTGGATCAACTTCCGTCCCAGCCCCACCAAGCTATCCGCCAAAGGCGGAGTGGGACTTCCCTCATCAAATGACAGTCACCCTATGGATC
>JACPFE010000018.1 GCA_016183145.1 Deltaproteobacteria bacterium
ATCGGCGTCGTCATGGAAGTGATGACCTCATCGGTGCCCGGCGGCACCTGTCTGGCGCGGATTCGTTTTCAGGACGGCCAACTGCGCTGCTTTAACAACGATCTCGACAATGAATCCTGCTGTTATTACTTCGGGGTGCGCCGCTATTGGAATCCTTCCCACGGCGTCAATGCGATTCGCTCCAAATTTTTTATTCGAGGTTAGACCATGTTGAAACTGCGAAATCTCACCGTCGTCATTCTCGCCGTTCTGTTAAGCGGGTTCTTCGCCGCCGGCTCGCGGGGCGAAGACGCCATCGAGAAGGCCGGGATCGCCACAGGTGTGACCGCCGGCAATATGTGGTTCTTACCCATCAAAGCGATTTCACTTTCCATGGGCGCGCTGAGCGGCGCGTTGTCCTTCCTGTTGACCGGAAATGCGGATCTGAGCAAGCAAATCTGGGAAGATACATTGCAGGGTCCCTACGCGATCACCCCTGACGTTGCCAAGCAAGCCGTCGGGGACAGGCCCGAGCTGCGGGAAAAAAAATAAGCGGCCCTTCGACTCGGACCCCGGTCTTCGCCGGGGCTCTTGCTCAGGGTTTCGTCCCACGGGCGTATTTGAAAGGTGCCAGGGGCTTGCCCGTGGGGCTCCACATGAACCTCGGCGAATTCGCTGGGGCCCATGCCGCCGTGACAAATTCGCCTCGCCCTAGATCTACGCCAGGTTCTTCTGAAAGAAACTCACCGTCCGCGCCCAGGCGTCTTTCGCCGCATCCGGGTGATAGCGATCCGCGTTCGTGTTGTTGTTGAACGCGTGCTTCGCGCCGGGATAAACTTTGCAATCGAAGCTCTTGCCGGCCTTGGACAACGCGGCCTTCAGCGGTTCCACGCCCGGCATGATGTTGGGATCGTCCTCGCCGTAGTTGCCCATCACCGGACAAGGAATGTTGGCGACGGAATCGAGCGGATCGGGATTGCGGCCGTAGTAAACGACCGCCGCATTAAGATCCTTGCACTTGGTGGCGAAATTCAGCGACTGGCCGCCGCCCCAGCAGTAGCCTACCACGCCGACTTTCCCGTTGACGTAACTCTGCTTCTTCATATAGTTCAGCGCCGCGGTCAAATCCTCCGCGACCATCGCGCCGGTGACCTTCTTGATCGCCTCGGTAGCCGCGTCGCTGCCGTTGTACTGATCGCTGCCGCCGATGCGTCCCATGCAATCCACGGCGATCGCCGCAAAGCCGTCTTTGGCAAATCGGCGGGCGACATCTTTAATATGGCCGACGAGCCCCCGGTTCTCGTGAATGACAATCACGGTACCCAGATTCCTGCCGTCCTTGGGCCGGGAAACATAGGCGCTGACCGTTCCTGCGGTGCCGGGAAATTGCACCATTTCCGAAGCCAGACTCGAGTCACTGGGATCCACAATATGGTCTATGGTCTGAGCCATCTGTAAATACCTCCTTCAAAATGTTTTATTGCTACCCGCCTCACTCTATAGCGAAAAACAGTTTTCAAAGCTAGAGCCAAATTAACTCAGGATAAACACCTGAGAGCAGCCACAAATAACCAACGGCGGGCGCGCCCCGCCGTTGGTTATTGTCAGCTTTCAGTTATGGAGTGATATCTTGTGGGCAGGAAGCAGATTTACGAAGCCGAGGTGGAACTTGATGCGGTAGAAGAAGACTTTTCGCTGCTGCTCTTGGCGCTCTCGGCCTTGGACTCTGGCTTCGACTCCGTCTTCGATTCCGTCTTGGATTCTGACGAGGACTTCGAGCCGTTCTCGCCTTTGGCGTCGCCGCCGTTGGCCCCCTTGCGCGCGTAATCGGTGATGTACCACCCCGTGCCTTTGAGTTGGAACGACGTGTTGGAAATGAGCTTTTTGACCTTACTTTTGCAGGTCGGGCATTTCCCCAATGATTTGTCGGTGATTCTCTGAGTAATCTCAAAGGTGCCGCAGTGTTGGCATTTGTACTCGTAAATAGGCATGTAAATTCCTCGGCTTAGCGTTCAGGGAATCAAGATTAATCACTCTCGGATGAGTTGTCAATTGATCTGCTCGCGGCTCTCGTCGTTGAAACCCTTGCGGTTTCCTTATAGGGTCGGGACCAGCGCCGCCGAGCAGGACGAGGCCGCCGAGAAGACCGATCCGGTGGCGCCGTGGGATTTTCACTATACGCCGGGTCGACGACAGCGGATTGTCGACAATCTCTACAGAAGTTACGTTTCGCTCAAACGACCGCCATGGCAAGAAAAGATCCACAGATCGAGAGGCTTGGCGAAGTTCTCGATAAATCGCTCAAACGGCTCGAACTGGCGCCGCGGCTCGACGAATATGGGGTTTGGCCGGTTTGGAATGATGTCGTCGGCACACCGATCGCGCGCAACGCCCAGCCCGAAAAGATCCGCAACGGCACCCTTTTCGTTAAGGTTACCAGCTCGGTCTGGATGCAACAGCTCCAGTTCATGAAGGAACTGATCACCGAGAAACTCAATCAGAGGTTGGGAACTCCCGTGGTCAAAAATATCTTTTTCGTGGTTGGGAGAGTCGAGACGGAAGCGGCCGAAGCCGAAGGTCAGCCTGCGGCACAGTCTGCACCTGAGCCGCGCGAGCCGGAAATCGACGAAGAATTTCTCAAATCGCTGACCGATCCAGAAATCCGCCAAGCGTTCAAGCGACTTCTGAGAAGCCACGCGCGCCGAAAACTGAAGAACTGAAGCGTGACTGGGTCGATCTATCTCGCGATGATGACGCATCGAGCTTAGCGCTCCGGGCTAACGCGAGACTCTAGACGTTAGACTCGAAACGGTTTGCGGCGCTCCCGCCAGTATCGACGCGACTTCCGCGCCGTACTGTTTTCCTTTCTCATAGATGACCAAGGGCGCAAGAATTTTCATCCCACTTCTCCCGCCTTTCGCCCCCTCGACCAATACCAGCGAAGCCTCGGCGCCGGCAAAGGAGTAGACCATGCGCAGACGTTTGGGCTCGAGGCCGGCGGCGCGCATGGCTGCCAGCAAATCGACGGTGCGAACCGCCGGATAGACCACCGCCATTCTTCCATTCACGCGAAGCAGATAGGCGCCAGCTTGGACAAAATCGATAAGACCGCCGGCGATCTCATGGCGCGCGATCCGTTTTTCCGCATCGGGACTGACTCGGCCGCTGGCCGGCTTGCGGTACGGCGGGTTACAGACGACCAGATCGACTCCTCCCGGCGGCAAAACCTTTGCGATCCTCCGGACATCGCACTGGAGAATCGTGACTCGGCTTGCCAACTGATTGAGGCGGGCGCTTTTCTGCGCCCAGGTGACCATCGTTTCCTGAATTTCTAGTCCGGTGACGGCAAGACTCGGATGCAACTTCGCCAGAATCAGTGAAACCACTCCGCTTCCCGCGCCAAGATCCACGACCTTCTCGGCACCTCGCGGCGATGCAAAGGTGGCAAGCAATACGGCGTCGAGAGAAAATCGGTAGCCTTTGCGGCTTTGCAGAATGCGCAATTGACCCTTGAAAAGAGCGTCCAAAGTTCGGTCGCCGGTTGGCAGTGTCGTCGCAGCCGCGTCGTCATACCGCGGTGCGCTGGACTCCGGCATTGGCACGTTGGTTTTTTTGTTTACCAGACCATCTTCCTCATATGCTTGCAAAATTCTAACGTTTTCTATATTCAGTTTAAACTCAACAGCTTCGCTCCCCGAAAAAGACCAAAATCATGGTTTCCTTACTGAGCCGAATCGGCCGCGTTGCGCTCGATCAGATTGCCGGGATGGGCAGACTATTCCTCTTTTTAGTCGCCGCCGTGTTCCAAGCTTTTCGGCCGCCGGCCAAGATCCATTTGATCATCTACCACATCAAGACCATCGGCGTGGACTCTCTCTCGGTCGTCGTTTTGTCGGGTTTCTTTACCGGTATGGTGATGGGCTTCCAAGGCTATTATAGCCTGCGGAAGTTTAATGCGGAAAGCTGGCTCGGCTCGGCCACGGCTTTGGGTTTATTGCGCGAGCTCGGTCCCGTCTTATCGGCGTTCATGGTCACGGGACGAACCGGCTCAGCCATGGCCGCCGAGCTTGGCACCATGCGCGCCACGGAGCAAATTGATGCGCTTTATTCCATGGCCATCAATCCCATCAAATACCTCGTTTCCCCACGAATCATAGCAAGCCTCATAGCCATGCCTCTGCTAACGGCCATATTCAACGTTATCGGAATTTTCGGCTCCTACGTCGTCGGCGTGGGCATCTTGGGCGTCAGTTCAGGCAGTTTCTTTTCAGGGATGGAAAACAGCGTGGTCTTCCACGATGTCTACAGTGGTGTTGTCAAGTCCGTCTGCTTTGGCCTCATCATTACCTGGATCTGCTGCTATAAAGGATTCAACGCCCCACCCATGGCGACGGGCGTAAGCCAGGCCACAACCGAATCCGTCGTGCTTTCTTTTGTCCTCATTCTCGTGTGGGATTATTTTCTCACTTCGATCATGTTATAGGCCATGATACGAGTCGCCAATTTACACAAGAGCTTTCATGCCCAAAAAGTGCTCAACGGCGTGAACATCGAGTTTGCCACCGGAAAAATTACCACGATCGTGGGCACGAGCGGGTGCGGCAAAACCGTGCTCCTCAAGCACCTGAACGCTCTCCTTCTTCCAGATAAAGGCGAAGTATTCGTCGATAGCGTGGACATTACCACGCTAGGCCAAAGGGATCTCTACCAGATCCGCGGCAAGTTCGGCGTCCTTTTCCAAGGTGCGGCGCTGCTGGATTCGATGACGGTCTTTGACAACGTCGCTTTTCCCTTACGAGAAAAAACCAAGATGAGCGAAAGCGCTATCAACAAAAAGGTCCCGGAGCGATTGGAACAGGTGGGGCTAGGGGAAATGGGACATAAATTTCCCGCGGAACTAAGCGGCGGAATGAAAAAGCGGGCCGGACTGGCCCGCGCTTTAATCATGGACCCGGAAATCGTTTTGTTCGACGAGCCGACGACGGGTCTCGATCCGGTCCTAGCGACCAGCATTCATCAACTCATTGCTAGAACGCATGCGGATTTTGGTTTTACCGGAATCGTCGTCAGTCACACGATCCCCCAGGTCTTTGACATTTCCGATTACGTTGCTATGCTCGCCAACGGCGTCGTGGAAGAGGTAACACCGCCGGAAATTTTCCGCGCGTCGCAAAATCCGATCGTGCAGCAGTTCATTCAGGGAAAGACTGAGGGGCCGATCCAGGTCCTGTAGGAGACCCAACTAGTGAACCATTCACGCACTGACGTCGTCGTAGGTATTTTCGTCCTGGGGGGGATCATTTGCCTCGGCTATCTTGCCATCCGTCTCGGCAAGCTCGAGCTGTTTGGCAATCGGGGCTATGTTGTCTATGCGGACTTTGCCTCCGTCGCCGGACTTAAACTTGGCGACCCGGTAGAAATTGCCGGCGTCAAAGTCGGCAAAGTGGAATCCCTCGCCTTAGCCGATGATCGAGCTCGGATTACCGTCCGGCTCGAGCCTCAAGTCAAATTGCAAGAAGACGCCATCGCATCGGTGCGAGCCCGCGGGCTGATTGGCGACAAATTCGTCCTGGTCACGCCGGGAGCCTCGGACAAGATCATCGTCCCCGGCGGAAAGATTAGAGAAACTGAGTCTCCGCCCGATATAACTGATTTGATAGGCAAGGTTGTGGGTGGCGATCTAACCTCTAAGAGTGAAAAAAAGCCGGAATGATATGAAACGTTATCTGAATTTCCCTATCATTGCCTTGATCTTACTATCCAATTGGCTGACCCCGAGGTCCGCGGTGGGAGGCGTTCCGACCGATCAAATCAAATCAACCGTGGACAAGGCTCTGGTTGTGCTGAAAGATCCGCGCCTTAAACCCGCCGCAAAAACCAAGGAAAGGCGCGAGCAACTGAAGCAGATTTTATTCGCGCGCTTTGACTTTGCTGAGATGGCGAAGCGCTCGCTTGGCGCCAACTGGCGCCGGCGCACGCCCAAAGAGCAGAAGAGGAGTTCGTGCGCTTGTTTACCGACCTGTTGGAGCGCGCCTACGCCGATACCATCGAATCCTACGGCGATGAAAAAATCGTTTACGTCGGAGAACGGCTCGACGGCGGCTACGCCGACATCAGCAGTAAAGTTCTCACCAGCAAAGGCGAGGAGTTTTCGCTCAACTACCGGGCCCACTTCGTCGGCGGCGAATGGCGGGTCTACGACGTCGTGGTGGAAAACATCAGCATGGTGAATAATTACCGCTCCCAGTTCAATCGTGTCATCAGCAACGCTTCTTACGAAGAGTTGGTGCGCCGCCTGCGCGACAAGGCAGATTTCACCACGCAGAAGCATTAAAACCCGGGACTTTGAACTCGGAACCTTGAACTGGCGTCGAAGCGCCCTCCGGCTATCACGAATCCGCAAAGTTTTCCGTTGACGCCGTAAGCCATCGACAAACAGACCGATCCGGAGCGAATCAAAATTTTACCGAGAAGCCCGCAGGCCGTTGCATCTCTAGAAACCCCGAGGAGCCCGGCAAGCTGGAGCCGCGACCGGAACAAAATACAAATTCTACCACGAAGGACACGAAGAGCACGAAGTTTAAAACCATAAATAACCGAAACCTTCGTGATCTTCGTGGTGAGACAGGATTTCGTCGGATGCTGAACGGTCGTCGCAAGATTTGGGCAGACGAACAACATCTTTAAGCATAGTAGAACAGGTACACTGCCTATGGCTTCGTTCTACGACGTGACAATCATCGGCGGCGGCATCGTCGGCCTCGCCACCGCGCTCAAGATCGGCGAGGCTCATCCGCGCGTAAAGCTGCTTATCCTCGAAAAGGAACCCGACCTGGCGCGCCATCAGACCGGCCACAACAGCGGCGTCATCCATTCCGGGCTTTACTACCGCCCCGGATCGTTCAAAGCGCGCAGTTGCGTTGCCGGGCGCAAGGCGCTGATGGAATTCTGCGACCGCAACGGCGTGCCCTATGAGATCTGCGGCAAGGTCGTCGTCGCCAGCTCCGCCGAAGAGCTGTCGCGCCTCGAAGAGCTCCACCGGCGCGGTCTCGCCAACGGCCTTCAGGGGCTGGAGATCATCGGGCCGGAGCGGCTGCGCGAGTTCGAGCCCCACGCCGCCGGCGTCAAGGCGCTCTGCGTACCGCAAACCGGAATCATCGACTACAAAAAAGTCGCCGCCGCCTACGCCGAGAAGATCCGCGCCAACGGCGGCGACATCCGCACGTCACATCGAGTCGTGGGCGTGATCGAGGGTGACGGCGAACTGGTGGCGCAGACCTCGATGGGCGATTATCGCACGAAGTATCTGATCAACTGCTGTGGTCTTCAGTCCGATCTGATGGCGAAAATGATGCGCGTCCGGGACGGTGAGCACCGCATCATCCCCTTCCGCGGCGAATACTACAAGCTGGCGCCGCAGAGGCATTACCTGGTGCGGAACTTGATCTACCCGGTCCCCGACCCGGCCTTCCCGTTCCTCGGAGTTCACTTCACGCGCATGGCCAACGGCGGCGTCGAAGCCGGTCCCAACGCGGTCCTCGCCTACGCCCGTGAGGGCTACTGCCACACCGCCGTTAATCTGGGCGACCTCTGGCAGACGGTTAGCTTCAAGGGCTTCTGGGCCATGGCGGGAAAATATTGGCGCACGGGCTTCGGCGAGCTGCACCGCTCGCTCAGCAAAGCGGCCTTCGTGAAGGCGCTGCAAAAACTCTTGCCGGAAATTAAAGAAAGCGATCTCGTCGCCGGGGGCGCCGGCGTGCGCGCCCAGGCCGTGTCGGCAAGCGGCGCGTTAGTGGACGATTTCGTCATCCAGCAAGGCCGCCATTCGATTCACGTGCTCAACGCCCCTTCGCCGGGTGCGACCGCCTCCCTGGCGATCGGCCAGACGATCGCCGAAATGGCGGCGAAAAACTTCGGGTTGTAAATTAATGATCAGCGATGCACGATCGAAGGGACTCGATCCAAGACTCCGCCAGAGGACGGATCAGCCTTTTGCTGAACCCAAAGGGCAAAGCGACGCGCATTGTCATTTCGACCAACGGGAGAAATCTTTCTTAGATCCCTCGCATACGCTCGGGATGACCGGCCGTGGCCCGACAGTTGGCATGCGTGGGATCTTTGCGCGAGTCAGTTCTTCCCGACCCCCCGATCCAAAATTCAACCGAGATTTTCGAACATCTTCGGCCCGGAGGTAACTTCCGAATGATCATCGAGTACAAAGGCAAGCGTCCGACGATTGCGCCGACGGCGTTCATCGCCCCCACCGCCGTCATCATCGGCGATGTCATCATCGGCGACGAGGCGAGCGTGTGGTGGGGCGCGGTCATCCGTTCGGATCAGAACGCCAATCCGATCCTCGTCGGCGCCCGCACCAGCGTCCAAGACAACTGCGTGCTGCACTCCGGTGAAGCGCCGACGATCATCGAAGAGGACTGCACCATCGGCCACGGCGCGATCATGGAAGGGCCGCTGATCAAGCGCGGCGCCATCATCGGCATGAACGTGACGATCCTGGAAAACGTCGAGATCGGCGAAGAGGCGCTGATCGCCGCCGGCAGCGTGGTGGTGCCCCACACCAAGATTCCGCCGCGGGTTCTCGCCGCCGGCAGCCCGGCCAAGGTTAAAAAAGAACTCGCCGGCGAAGCCTTGAACTGGATCAAGATGGGCTCCTCGACCTACGTCAACCTGTGCCGCAGCTATAGGGCGGGCGACTACAAGATTGTCGGTTAGCGGCTCGGAAACATTTATGAGTACTGTTCGTTAGCGACGCACCCTTCGATGAAAGACTTTCTCACCACGAAGTGGGCCATGATCTTACGCTCGCCCGCCGAAAATGAAAATGGAGGGATTTCCTTCCACATGGTGCCCTCCTCGACTCGTCATTCCCGCGCACGCGGGAATCCAGGTTTATTGCGCCGAATTAGCCTGGATACCCGCTTTCGCGGGTATGACGGAACCCAGGCGGGCCTCTTGGTTCTCATCCCCAAACGGGTATTTTCAAAGGAGCTCACGAAGGGCACGAAGGGTTCGGATCATAATGATTCCAAACTTCGTGTTCTTCGTGCCTTCGTGGTGAAATCTGTTTCTCTATTCGATTTTTTGAATATGGCGTTACCCCGCAGGGTTCGACGTCTTAGACGGGAAAGGAGCCGCTATGAAGTCACGCTGGTCCCGTCGGGAATTTCTCAAAAGCACCGCCGCCGCCATGTTCTTCGGCGCCGCAGAAAAGGCCCTGGGCGCGACTCAATCGCTGCCCAAACGCCGCCTCGGCAAAACCGGCGAGATGGTTTCCTGTATCGGATTTGGCTCCGGCACTCGATTCTGTTCCATACCGGAAGGAGACGCGGCCCAGGCGCTGCTCGAACGTGCACTCGCGCTCGGCGTCAGCTACTTCGATACCGCCGGCTCGTACACGCGGCGCGGGATAGAACGGCTGAGCGAGAAGCGGCTCGGCGAGTTTTCCAAAAAGCGCCGCAAAGAAATTTTTCTCGCCACCAAGATCGACCCGCGAGACCGCGACGGCGCGCTACGCTCCGTAGAAACCAGTCTCAAGTTTTTACAGACGGACTATCTCGACCTGATTCAGATTCACAGCCTGAGCGATCTAAGCGACCTAAACCGTATAGGCGGCCCCAACGGTGTTCTCGCCGCCATCCAGCAACTCAAGAACCAAAAGGTGGCGCGCTTCATCGGCATCACCGGCCACAACGACGGCATGGCTATGGCCGAGGCGCTGCGCCGCCACGACTTCGATACAGTTTTAATGGCGCTCAACGCCGCGCAATCAGCCAATCCCATTGCCACGCGCAAGATGGAGCCGATCCCCGCCTTCGAGCATTCGGCATTGCCGCTCGCGCTGCAACAGAACCTGGGCATCCTCTCGATGAAAGTCATGGGACAAGGAATGCTGGTCGGCAGCGGCGCCGGCCGCGCCTCGCCTGGCGAGCTTCTGCAATTCAATCTCAGTCAGCCGGTGGCATCCGTAATCATCGGCTGCGAGCAAATGACGCCGCTTGAACAAAACGTCCAAGCCGCGTTGAACTTCACCCCGATCAGCGAGAGCGACAAGCAAAAACTCCAAGAAAAAGTCGCCCCGTCACGCTCGGCGTGGCGGAGGTTTTTGGAAACGCATGACGACACAGCGGCGGTGTGAGAAAAGAAAAGGTCTAGCTAAGAAGAATTCAGGATTGTGTGCCGGATATAAATCGGGATTCAAGAATATATCGCATGGTTGCCGTAGCGAACAAGCTGGATGGATTTTGGGCGTAGGCCGCGAAATAGAGTTTTTCGTCTCTGACGCCGGCTTGGAGCCGGGCGTCAGTTAAGCCCGACCGGTAATTGTTTTTTCCGTTTCGATCCCATAGCCTGGCAGTCATGGATGGCGTGGTCCAAAGCGCCTTGCGCGGCGCTCAACGCAGAAGCATTCTCCGGGTTTTTCTCGCTACCTCGGTTCTTTTAAGCTCTTTGCCGTTGCTATCCTCTTCCGCCCGATCTTCTTGCCGTGACCCGGACGTGGTGCGCGGCTTCGGCGCGCTCGCCTACGCAGCGAACGTGGATGCGACGATTCAATACTTCGGCCACAACTTTTTCCTCATCACGAGCGGCAAAGGAACCCGCATCGTCACCGACCCCTTGGGACCGGGCTGGTATCCGAACCCGAACGTCGTCGGCGACGTCGTCACCGTCGGCAAAGAGATGTTCAACCACAATGCCGTCCAAATCGTCCTGGGTCATCCGCTGCTCCTGCGCGGGCTCAAGAACTACGGCGCCGACTGGAACAAAGTCAGCACGACTTTCAAAGACACCCTGATCTATAACGTTCCCATTCATCAAAACGCCGAATTCATCGAGGGCATTCACGGGTCCGCGTTCGTCTTCGATCTGGGCGTTTTGTGCATCGCCCACCTGGGCGACTTGAGCCAAAAACTCAATGAGCAGCAGATCAAATCATTCGGCAAGGTCGACGTGGCGCTGACGCCCATCGGCGGCGGCCGCACTATGGGGCCAGACCTCGCCAGAGAAGTGTTGGCACAGCTTAAACCCAAGATTGCGATTCCGATGCATCACCGCGACAATCGCTACCTGATCAAACAATTTGCCGCCGGCCTCAAGACTCAAATCCTGAAAACCGACACGCTGACGGTCAGCAAGGACGCATTGCCTCTTTCGCTGGAGATCCGCGTTCTCCAGCCTCGCGGCGCGATGAGTTACGAGTGAATCGTTAACCTTGGAACTAAACCAGGAGCGATCGATGGCGCGCCCTGCCTCTCTCTATACCACCGGACACGCAGTTAAATAACGTTCAACCCTTTCCGCTTCACGGATTTTCCCAAGGCGAGCAAAAACATCACGCTCTTTCCCGCCGCGTGGGGCGAGAAGAATTCGGTGACCTCGTCGTCGAAGAAGGTGAGGCCGGAGGCGCCGAGGCGCTGGGCGTAGGCGGCGAGGTAGAGTCTGGAGAGACAGGGATCTTTTCCGAAGTAGAAAGAGACAGGATTTTTCTGTGGGTGTTGCCGGCGAGCGATGGAAGGACTAGAATTCTAAGTGAGATCGTAGAAATTCTCAGTTTTGATGAGATCGAATCCCGCTACGACGAAGAACGGGGCCTAATCGGTAACCCTGTAACAGTGGAAATAAATTATACATAGGCAGGATGAATGCGGAGGATAAGCGTTGAGTGGGATGAAGACAGTATCGATCACATTTGGAACCACCAGGTTGAGCCTGAGGAAGTTGAAGAAACCCTCGAGGGTCGTCATGTTTTCCGCAGAGGGCGCGGAGGAACGTACTACGTGTTAGGCCGTAGTGACAGTGGCAGATATTTGTTTGTTGTGCTGGCACGCAAACCGTCGGGCAATTATCGAGTCGTGACCACGCGAGACATGACCACAGC
>JACPFE010000210.1 GCA_016183145.1 Deltaproteobacteria bacterium
CACCCCGGCGACGTACGCGCCCGCCGTCTCCCCCGCCCAGTGGCCGGTTACGGAGCAAAAAGGCAGATGTCCTCCCGGCAAATAAGCAAGGTCCGTGCAGGTGCCGCCCGCGAACAAGCCGGCAAGGGTTGTTTCTCCCCATTCCGTCACGCGCGCGCCGGCGCCAAAGATGCCGGCCGTTCCGGCTACCTGATAACTATAGGGCACCGGCTCGTTGGTGATGTCGATGCCCAAACCCTCGTAGCTCGCGATGACGATGGGGATCGCTTTCTTGAGTAGCTCCATGCGCTCGAAATTAATCTCGCGAAGATCCATCGATGGAACGTTCCCCAACTCCTTTTGATGAGCAATGGCAAAATAAAGCAGAGCGCGGCTGGTCATCTCCATTCGCTTCGCATCGTAGTCTTCAAGAAAGCGGCGGCCGTTTTTGTCCACGAACTTCGCGCCTGAAGGCATCAGAGACTCCAGACCCGGAGCGCACAGGAGAGCATCAGAGACTCCAGACCCGGAGCGCACAGGAGACTGTCGGGGTTCAAATTGATTCCGCCCAGCTCCAGCCGCGAGAGCTGCGCGCCGGCTTGGAGCATCATGGCGATGCCGTCGCCCGAGAGATCCACCGGCATGTAACCGAGCGTGCTGCCCGGCCACGGATAAGGAAACTTATAAGGGCCGGTGCACATGATCGTCGCCTTGGCATGAATCGAGTAGATCTCTCCGGTGCGAACCTGAAACCCTATGGCTCCAACCATTTGTCCTTCAGTTGGCATCTTACCGTCCGAAGTTAAAAGCTGCGTCACCGCCACCCGATTGAGGACCTCGACGCCGCTTGCGAGCACACCGGCGCGAACGGCCATCATCATCTGTGGACCGCCTTCAGCCATCCATACGCCGTTCTTGAAGGTGCGCCCCGGCGCGCCCATGCGCACGATTTGTTTGCCCTCCTTGAGCCACTTTACGCCCCAGCGGTCCATCGTCATCAGGTGCTCGTACATCACGGGAAGCGACTTCACGAGCAAAGCCTGGTTGACCAACGGTCCAGCGCCGAGACCGTTGATCCAGTCTTCGACTTTGTCGCCGGGCATATAGGAGGGGTAAACGCCGGAAGCCAAGGCGCTGCATCCGCTGCGGCCAAAATAGGAACGATCGACGAGTAACACGCGCGCTCCCGAGGCCCGCGCCCGGTATGCGGCAAAGGCGCCGGCGATGCCGCCGCCGATCACCAGAACGTCGGTCTCAATTTCTTTCAGCATCGGAAAGATTTGCATAGCTTGGGTCCCCTGGTTTGTCAACGAAAGCGACGGGCCGCTGCGATTGCGACAAAGTAGAGTGGTGTGTCAGAAAGTCAACGACTCATTCGATGCCTCCCCGTCGTCATTCCCGCGAAAGCGGGAATCCAGCTGGGGACAGGCTACTTTTTCGTCTGCGAAAAAGTTGCCTGTCCCCTTTCCGGAAGCTGGATTCCGGCTCGCGCCAGCTACCGCTGGCTTGGCCGGAATGACGGATTAATTTGGTTGCGGATCTCTAACTCAGGACACTAGAGTGGCAATGCGAACTTTCCGGTTGCTGCTGCGACGGGAGGGTGGTATTGCTCGCGTCAAACTCGTCGAGTCGAAGCGAAGAGTAACTCACGGAGGAAATGCAAATGGCGAAAAAGTTGGAAAGAGAATTAAAAGTGAAAGTCGCGACCGCGTGCAGGATACTTGCCGCGTCCGGAATTTGCTCAGGCATTCGCGCGGCCGTCGGCCACGCCAGCGCCCGGATTCCCGATACGGATATGATCGTCATCAAGGGGCGCGGCTACCGCAACGACGCGCTCGAGTCGATGCGCGCCGAAGATCAACTCATCGTCGATCTCGACTGCAACATCGTGTCGGGTCCGAAAGGGATCGCCCCGGCAGCCGAAATCAAGCTCTACACGCATGTTTACAAGACCAGGCCAGAAGTTGGCGGCATCGTCCACGCTCATCCGCGCTTTGCCACGGTCATGAGCGTCGTGAACATTCCGATGTCGGTGGTTTGCCATGAGGGCGCGCACATCACCCTTCAAGGAATTCCCGTCTTCGACGACATGAATCTCATTTCGACGGACGAAACCGGCGCCGAGATGGCGGCGGCTTTGGGCCGGAGGTCCGCGCTGCTGCTCAAGGCCCACGGCGCGGTCACGGTTGGCAAGACCGTCGAACAGGCGACCGTCAACATGATCGATCTCGAAGAGCAGGCGAGGATGAATTTATACTGCCTCAATGCCGGTGGTCCCGACTTTCCAAGAGTCCCGGCGCGAGAGGTCGAGGCTTTCGTCAAATTCCGCCGCGAGAAGTTGCACGAGCTTCCCTGGCTCAAGAAATACGGCTTCACCCAGCTCTTGGAAGAATCCGCCTGGACCTGGAAGTATTGGAGCCGGAAGGTCGCGGGCGCGAAGAAGAGATCCAGCTGATAAGGCTAGCCAAAGTTATTTGAAATTCGAAAACGAAGACGAGATCGGAAAAACCATGTCTCCCGCAAAGGCGCTAAGGTGACAGGGCAAGGCCCGTCATCCCGAGGGAATGCGAGGGATCTGAAAAAGATTTCTCCCGGAGTTTACCCTGAGCCCGCCGAAGGGGTCGAAATGACACCGAGTGTCACTTTGCGCCTTGGCGTCTTGGCGGGATAAATTTTCCTGGAGCCGTTCTGTTCAATGTTTCCAACGTAAGTATCTAACGGGGACGCCTGGTTTTCAGCACGTCGTCGAGAGGACCGTAGTCCATGAGTACTTTGCTATTCGCTTTTTGCTGAATCTGGCCGTTTTCGCAGGCGGCATCGAGAAACTCCTGGACGTCCTCAAGATTCATCTTGCCGGTCGGGCGGCGTATGGACTGCCGGGAGAGTCGTAGAAGCTGTCCACTCAGAGTGTGTGAAAAAATAGCCGTCCGCCCTTCGAGAGCCTCAGGACGAACGGCTAAGTCTTTGAATTTCGGAGCGTCACCATCCCGTTCATGGTGAGGCTCTCGAACCATGAACGATTTTTTCACACACTCTCAGTGTTGAGCGCGTGCCGTTTCAACGTTCAACGTCGCAAGATTTTCCGCTCCCGCCGCCCGCAGCAAGCGCCCGTCGGCGGCTGCGAATGTCACTTCCTCACCCAACGCGTTCTTCAGGCTGAGAGCCGAGGCTAGATGAACGGCATCAAAACCTCGGAGTGGATGGCGTTGAATGAGATCACGGGCCAAAAGAAGGATGTTGTCCTGCAGTTCTACCCGAAGATAAGCCGGCCAGTCCCGTTCAAATTGTCGGCACGCGAGTGCATGCAAGCTACTAGGGATATTGCGCTCCCGGAGCTTCCGAGCAAGGCCGGCGAAGACCTCCGCGTAGGCTATCTTGGCCGTTGCCACGCCTTCAGGCTGTTGCAGGAGGGATTGAACCAGTGGTGATCCTTTTTCGTTGACGAAGCGCTTGATGAGAGCGCTGGTGTCAAGATAAATCACCTGCGATCTTCCACAATGGCTTTTGAGATCGGCTTGCCGGAGACTCTTACCAAACGGACTCGCTTCAGTGGTTTTTGCGTCGGTAAAGTCACGGCGCCCTGTGCGGCGAGTCTGGCCAACTTTGCCTCAAGACTGCTGGCTTTACTGGCGCTGTTGATCGGCTGGATCAGCGCGATCGGCGTGCCCCGCTCGGTGACGACGACTTCTTCTCCGTGCTTGGCGTGTCTGAGATATTCGGTCAGGCGGTCCTTTAGTTGTTTGACACCAACGGTGCTCATAAGAACATCTCCTAAGTAGCTATCCTAGCTACTTTGAACATCTTGTCAACCTGTACCGCAAGATCGATTGAAAATCAGACGATCTTTGACGGGATATGCTAGCCGCAACTTCCCCGCCACAAACGACTCCCCCAACCCGCGAGCTGGTAAAATTCGGTCAGCCCGCGAAGTGGCTTGGCTTATTTCGGACGCCGGGTTTTCAGCACGTCATCGAGAGGAGTGTAGTCCATCAGCGCTCGGCTGTTTGCTTTTTGCTGAATCTGGCCGTTTTCGTAGGCGGCATCAAGAAACTCCTGAACGTCCTCAAAATTCATTTTGCCGGTCGCAACCAGCGTGGGACGGACGAGACGTTGGGTTTCCAGTGCCAGCGCAGGGCTGAGCTTCCATTGACTCTGGATGTATCCCGCCACTCCGCTGCTGTCGGTCTCGATCAAGTCTAATGAGTCCAGCAGGGCCTCCATCACCCTTTTGATTTGGCCGGCCTCTTTTTGCAATTTGTTTACGTGGACCGTTAAACCGGCGGGCGGAAAATTGACCCCCGCTTCCGCCGTGGAGGTTAGCTGGTTGAAGCCCTTTTGCGTCATGATCACGTTGTTAGGGATGGAGAGTAGCGCGCCATTGACCGCTCCAGAATTGAGAGCGGCCAGACTGTTGGACACCGAGCCGGTTTGAATATACGAAACCTGGTCTGGATTGACGCCCCTCTTTTTGAACATCGCCTTGGCGGCGATGTATTGCAGGGCGCCGATGGTGTCCACCGCGACTTTTTTCCCCACGAGATCTCCAATTCGCTTCAGGCTGGGCTCAGACACGATATAGAAGAGAGGGGTTTTCACTGTGATCATCACTCCACGCAAAGGCAAACCCCTTACGGCTGCGAAAAGCGCCGGGCTTACGGCCGCGCCAAAGTCGATTTCCCCGGCGGCAAGCGCCGCCACCTGAATGGGTCCGGCCATTTGAATCAGCTCCACGGTCAAGCCGTGTTTCTGGAAGACCCCGGCATCCCGCGCGAACAGTTGCGGCAGGAAGCTCAGGCTCAAGGCGGAATAACCAATGCGAATCCTTTTCGAGTCCTGGGCAAAAGATTGGCTAATGAAACCCTGAAAGAAAACGAGAAGACAAATGGCCGTCGCCCACAGAAACCGCCTGCGCCAAAACGGGAATGGGTTACGTTGCATGATCAGCACCTCTGTCTCTGCCAGGTCGCTGAAAAACCCATCGGAGTCCTTCGACAAGCTCAGGACGAACGGAGATATAATTGAAATTGTTGACTACAATCCGTTCATGCTGAGCTTGTCGAAGCATGTTGCGCCTTTTTTCAGCAACCCGCTAACGCGTGAATTGGAGCCGAATATCGACCCTGCTACCAGCGAACTCAAATGACCGCATGGTTAATCTCGCCTCATCCTATCCTGCCGACGCCGCCGCGCCGCTCCCTTCTACTCGGGCGATGCGACAAGGGTAGGAGCGATGCGGCACCGAGCCGGTGACGGGGTCGATGA
>JACPFE010000211.1 GCA_016183145.1 Deltaproteobacteria bacterium
ATAAAGAAAGCAGCCGCAAGCCCTGCACCCTTCCATTCCATCGGCTTGCGTGGACGGGTCAAGAAAAACAGGAAAAACAAGAAGACCACGGTAATCATGATTACCGTCGGCCAGTTTCCATACCATTTATCGAAAGACATATGTTCTTCATTGGTAACGACGGCGCTCGAAAAGTCCATGAGAGCGGACCTTATCAGGAATACGACGATAACCACCTGTACAATTACAAGAGCGATCTTGACGACTCGTAGCGTCTTTCTTTGTGTTTCTGGAATCATCTCGCAAGTCTCGGCGCTCTATGTAGCAAAAGATATCCGGCTAGAGAGGTCAAAATCATTGTCGCGGCAAACACCTGCGCCGCGGGCATTCCCCAGGCAAAGACAGCCGGATGGCCGCGGAAAAATTCCACGAAGAACCGTGCCACTCCATAAGCCGAGAGATAGGTGAGGAAGGCAAATCCCTCAGCCTGGTATTTCTTTCTCATGTTCCAGACCACGAGGAACACCAAAAAGTAGGCAACCATCTCATAGATCTCGATCGGATGAAGCGGAATGTTGAGGGGGGCGAGAGAGCGGCGATCAGTATACGTGATGGCCCACGGCAGACCCGTAGGTCTTCCGTAGCTGTCACCGTTGAAGAGGCAGGCAAACTGCCCGATCGTCTGGCCGAGAGCGATCCCGGGAGCCAGTGTGTCGCCCAACTTCATGACGGAAATCGCTTTCTTCCGGCAGTACCATAGGGCTGCAAGCGCGCCGCCAAAAAGAGAGCCGATGACTCCTATTCCCCCGTGCCACAGGGCCAGCAGCTCCCAGGGATGTTGTAAAAAATAGGCTGGCTCAGAAAACAGAACGAAATAGATTCGCGCGCCTACGATTCCACCGAAGAGAGCATAGACAGCAAAGTCCTGGATGAGTTTGGGATCGAGACCTTTTCTTTCGGCCTCTTTGCTACTCATCCAGAGACCGACTAAGAATGACAGGGCAACAAAGACTCCGTAGGAACGAAGCTCAAAGTTTCCGAACTGCACGAGAACTGGATACATAACCCTTGTCTACATTTCAGGAGGTTAATTTTTCCGCTAAGAGAATCTTGAGATCGCGCCGCAGGCGCACCATGGCCTCCGCGTCAATCCCGGCGTAATAGCCGCGGACTTGCGCCTTTCGGTCGATTAAGATTAACCGGTTGCTGTGAAAAAACTCTTTTTCCTCTCCGGTCTTCTTTGCAATCTCAGGAGCATTTAGTTCCTCGCCAATTCCCAGCTTGAACCCCTGTTGCGCAAGGCGATAGGTGTCCGCCTTGTCACCTGTAAGAAAAAACCACAGATCGGGATCAGCGCTGAAGCGATCAGCGTATTTGCTCAGAACCTCGGGCGTATCCCGTTCCGGATCAACGGTGATCGATACGAAATGGATCGCTGACCGAAACTCCGGGTCGTTCAGATATTCAAGATGAAGCAGGCCCATCTGAGGCACAGTCAGAGGACAGATATCTGTACACCGGGTATAAAAAAACTGCGCCACCCATACTTTGCCCTTGAGGTCCGCAAGGCTGACTTTTCGCCCGCTCCGCTCGGTGAACGTGAAGTCTGGCACTGCGCCAAAATTTTTCAGTCCTTCCAGAAGCGGTTCCGACTTTGCTTCCGACATCGCCCGTCCTTGCCACCGCCAAATAGCGACCCCGACAATCGCCACACAAACAAACGCCACAAGTGCCCATAGCAGCCGGCGCAGTATGACAATCGCAGTCATTTTAGTTTCCACTATCGAACTGAACGGTATTCGCCTTTACCCTCTTGCGCGCTGACGATGCCCTTGAGAGCTTCGTCCAACTTGGCCTCGACAGTAGACGCTCCTATTCCTCCCACGTGCTTGTAGGTGATCCGACCCTGCGGGTCGATAAAGAATGATTCCGGAATTCCCCACACGCCATAATCGACGGCGATTTTCCCGCTGGGGTCCCGTCCATTCATATAATTAACCCCAAACTCTTGAAGAAAAGCCCGCGCGTCTTCGTCCGTGTCCTGAATATCAATCCCGAGAAAAACAACATCCCGCTCCTTATTCTTCTGCCACGCAGCCTCCAGTGCCCTTGCTTCCGCCCGGCAAGGCGGGCACCAGGAAGCCCAGAAATTGAGGAATACCGCCTTGCCCCGAAAGTCTTGGAGCCTGATTGTCCTTCCGTCGAAAAGCGTCAGAGTGAATGGAGCGGCTTGTTTGGCAATGAGAGGAGATTGGATGTGGCGCGCATCACGCGAAAAGCCATAGACGAGCAGCCCGATTACTCCTCCCACGGTTACGACAGCGAAGGCTAGCCTGACCCAAGTTTTCAAACTCAGGACCTCCCAGCTTCTCCTTGCGTGTGACGCATACACCGTTACTACGTATTTACAACCGCTGCCGGTCTCGGACGAAACGTCCTGAGCCTCAGTGAATTCGAGACCACCGACACCGAGCTAAAAGCCATGGCAGCGCCGGCAAAAATCGGGCTCATGAGAATCCCGGCCACCGGATAGAGAATACCTGCTGCCACGGGAATCAGGACAGTGTTGTAGACAAAGGCCCAGAAAAAGTTTTGCTTCATCGTCCGCATCGTTCGCTTGGAGAGCGTGATGGATGTAACGATGCCCCTTAGGTCGCCGCTGATGAGCGTGATGTCCGACGCCTCCATGGCCACGTCCGTACCTGTGCCAATAGCGATGCCCACGTCCGCCTGAGCCAGAGCAGGCGCATCGTTGATACCGTCTCCGACCATTG
>JACPFE010000226.1 GCA_016183145.1 Deltaproteobacteria bacterium
GATCGCCACCGACTACCCCCACAGTGACGCCATCGACAAGTTCCCGGACAAAACCGTCGGCGCGATCAGCAGCAACGACAAGATCTCCCGCGCCTCGCGCACGAAAATTCTCTGGGACAACCCGACCAAAGCGTTCGGTTTGGGGGCGTGAGGCTATTCCCCGTATCGCGGGCCGGTTTCTCGCGGGCATGACGACGGAAGGTTGATGCTTAGCGAAACTTCCGCCTTCATCCTTACTACTTTCCTATTTTCGTCGCGCTCCACTTGGCGCCGGACTTAAGCGTGCCCTCGATCGAATTGCCCTTCACGTGACCGACGTATTGCGCTTCACCAGCGCTGAAACTGATCTGATCGCCGTTGAGTTTCCCGTTAGTGATTTGCACGGTGGTATTCCCGGACCTGAGCGTGCCGCTGATCATCTGGAATGTTTGTTTAATCGAGAGCTCACCCTGGGGCAGCTTCCAGGTCCCTTGCACTTTAGCCGGCACGATCCAAAGAAGCGCCGTGCACCAATTGTTGCAGCCGGGCACGGTTTCGGTCTGGTCGGCCTTCCAGTCTTCCATGTCGAAGGAATTCGACACGATGCGGGTGCCGGGTTTGAGATCCAGAATCTTCGGGCGTAGCTTGACGTTGATGCTGGGCAGGAGGAACATCGTGATCACCTGGGCCTGGGAGAAGTCGCTCTCGAACAGGTCCGCTTTCACGAAACTCGCTTTGTCGCTGACCCCTTCCTTGGCGGCGTTGCGCTTGGACAGTTCCACCATGTCGGGATTGTACTCGATGCCAAGCGCTTTCGAGCCGCGTTTGGCGGCGGTGATCACCGTGCGCCCGTCGCCGGAGCCGAGGTCGATGACATAATCCTTCGGCGTGACCTTCGCCATGTCAAGCATTTTATCCACTAATTCCTGCGGCGTCGGCACCCAGACGACGTCCTTGCCTTCTTGGCCGACCTGGGGCTCGTAATCCTGGCTCGCCGCCAGTGCGCTCCCGCTTGGGGTGACAAGGCACAGAGTCAGAGCCAATAAAAAGCCGCGAGTAACACTCGTTGCATTCATCTTTTGTTCCTCCCATGAACAACGAAATGCTATTCTCCATACTCCAACGCCAACAAAATGTCCAGAAAGCGGCGTCGAAATGTTGTTTGCTCATGCTAACTGGTACTATCGATCGTGCCTCGGTGCACACCAAACTTGTCTCGAAACGTAGTCGTTGCTAAGAATAGGCGAATCATGTTTTTTGATGTGCAGCCAGGTTGCCTCATTGAACCCCTCACCGGCCGAACTTGGAGCAGCCGGGAGATCGGCGGGCGGGTCATCGCTCGCATGCAACGCTTGCAAAGAGAAGGCATTCGCCACGGCGATCGGGTTTTTGTTCTGTACGGCAATAAACTTGAGTTCTTCGTCGATGTTCTCGCCGCGTGGCATTCGGGAGCAAGCCTGGTGCCGATCGACAGCCGGCTGACTTCCTTCGAGATCGAAAACCTGGCCCGCGCGGTGATGCCGCGCTTGCTGCTGGTGGATTCCGCGTCCGGCGCAGCGGCGCTCTCCGGGCTGGCGGCGTTGGATGTAAAAATTATTGATACGACGGCTTGGGACGTTGCCGATGAGAATCATCCGAGCGCGGGCCCAATCCGCAGTCAAGCTCACATGGACGCTGAAGCGCTGATGCTTTTTACTTCCGGATCGACCGGGGTCCCCAAGGGCGTGGTGCACACCCATCGTTCGCTGCGCGCGCGCTGGATGGCATTGCAGGATGCGTTGGGCGTCGCAGCTTTTCGCCGCACGTTGTGCTTGCTGCCGACTCATTTCGGCCATGGGCTCATCAAGATCACTTTCCTGTCGTCGGTCCCCTCGATGTGGGGACTGGCGTTGAAAGCTAGCAAACCGCCGGCGGCGAAGAGCTTGCGGCGCGTTCATTGCGGCTCGGCGCCGCTGTCCGGCCTTCTGTGGCGGCAAATTCAAGAGTGGGCGGGCACCCAGGAAGTTTTCAATGCCTATGGAATTACCGAGACTGGGAGTTGGGTGGCCGGGACCTCGGTGAGGGAGTTCGAACCGGAGGATGGTTTAATCGGCGTGCCGTGGGGCGCCGTGATCAAGATTCTCAAGAGCGCCGAACCCCACGCTCCCTTTGATTTGGACGCTCCGTGTCGAGACGCAGAGACGGGTTATATCTGGATCAACACGCCGGCGTTGATGCAAGGTTACTACCGCCAGCCGGAGTTGACCGCGCAGGTAATTTCGGGCGGATGGTTTTACACCGGCGACATCGGCTTGGTCGATGACAGGGGATGGCTTTATCTCAAAGGAAGGGAACGCGAGGAGATCAACAAGGGCGGCACGAAGATTTATCCGGCGGACATCGATGCAGTGGTCGAACGGTTCGAGATGACAAAAGAAGTCTGCGCTTTCGCCGTAGCCGATCCGCTGTACGGTCAAAATATCGCTATAGCGGTGGTGTTGAAAGATGAGAACTCGGCGACGATCCGGGCGCTGCATGATTGGATGAAGCGCCGCCTCGCGGAGTTCAAAATGCCGGTGCGCTGGTACGCGGTCGACTCCCTGCCGCGCAACTCGCGCGGCAAAGTGAGCCGTAAAGAGGTTGAGGAGTATTGCGCGGAAAAAATTCCGCTGAATCTCCAAAGCATCTTGCGCGCCGAATGACGGGGAACGCGACGCGCCGGGCCAGTTTCCTAATGTCTCTCTCGGGGATTGTTATACTCCCTCGCGTGCAGGCGAAGTATGTTGTGCGGCGTTCCCGAAGGAGGCAAGCGAGATCACCCTCGCCCGCTTTGCGGGAGAGGGCTGGGGTGAGGGTTCGCATGTGTTGCCCCCTCACCCTTACCCTCTCCCCCACGAAGACGTGGTGGAGAGGGAATGTTTATTGTCAGCTTCGAGCCGACGAGCATTGAAACCCCTCGCCTTCGAGGTAAGGGTTGTTTAATTTCGATTGACCGGAGGCAGCAACAGGTGGGAATGATCTTGGAGCCCGAGCGAAGGAAAACCGATTTAATTGATTTTCTCCGGACGATTCAGCGGCCGGATTTTCCGCTGCAGGAAATCGACGGGGACCTAAGCCTCGTGGAATCCGGTCTGATCGATTCGCTGGCCTTGTTGCAGATCATCACTTATCTGGAACAGACCTACGACATTGATTTCCGGGAGAAAGGCATTGATCCAGGGGAGATCAAATCGGTCAACGCGATCTTGGAATTGATCGCGCGAGAATCCGCCGCATGAAAACTCCGGCGTTCTTGGCGCTCTACCGGGCGGTCTCCCAGTTTCACGAGAACGAAACCCTCATCGGCTGGTTGCAGGATTGCAAGCTCGTCGTCTGGCTGACGCCGCAGCGGCGGAAAACCATTCTCGTTGTCGGCGCAACTTTCGCCGCGATCGTGGGAACGATGGACCGCCATGCCCGATGGAGCGATTACCGTCACGCGGCAACCTGGTTGGTTCCCGCCGTCGCGCTGCCGATTCTTTTGGGGATCATTTATCTCCTCTACTTGATGGCGGTGCACTTCAAGCGTTTGCCGGCCTTTGTCCGGACTCGCCCGCAGATCTGTGTCCATATTCTTATTTGGGTCCTTTTGGTATCGATCTGGCTCAAGCTTTCCCCGTCGGTTTTCGGCATCATGGTCATCACGCTCATCGCTGGCTCATTTCCTTACCTGATATGGCGCTGCGGTTACATGGTGCTGTCCGGTCAAAGAGGGAAAGCGATAACGACGAAATTTACCGACCATTTTTTTTATATCTTCCCGGTATGGGATGGCACCAACACCCCGCCGGGCAAGGGTTACGACAACCTGTCGCGCGCAGCGACGCAAACGGCGACGGCTTACACCCGCTCGCTGCTCGCTGGCGTCAAACTCCTATTGCTCGTGGCGCTCTGGCAGGGCGTGATGCAAGTCATGGGCGCGGTGGTTTACGGCGATCCGAAAAATTCGCTCACGGGCATCCTCGGGGGGCACGATCTTGGAATTCCACGATTGAAATATATCATTAATGGCAACGTTGCCCCGGCGCTCGGAATTGTTTGGCTGAGCCTCTATCTGGAATTGATTTGGGAGGCTCTTTCCATCGCCGCCAGGGGCCATGTCTGGGTCGGCGTGCTGCGGCTTTTTGGTTTCCCGGTTTTCCGCAACACCTATAAGCCCCTGCTGGCGGAATCCATCGTCGAGTTCTGGAATCGTTTTTACTACTATTTCAAGGAACTGCTGGTTGAGTTTTTCTTTTTGCCCACCTATCTGCGCTATTTTCGTAATCGGCCGGTGCTGCGCATGATCGCTGCGGTCTTCGCCGCCGCGTTGATCGGCAATATGTACTACCATCTGCTCCAGGCCAGGCATCCGCTCATCGCGGCGGACTTCAAACAGTTGTGGGGGCTTCTCGGCGCGCGGCTTATTTATTGTTTCATGCTGGCGGTAGGGATTTCTATCTCTATGCTACGCCAACAGCGCCAACGGGGACGGATGGCTGCCCTGGGTCCACGCAAAGGCGGCGTCTACCGACTCGGCAGGATCGCTTCCGTTTGGACTTTTTTCGCCGTCATCAATTTTTGGAATGTGAAGGCGGGTATTACCATTCCGGAGCGGGGACGGTTGTTTCTATCGCTTTTCGGCTTCTAATGCTCCTATGCCACGGACATCCTTATCGATTGCCGCAGCTTTAGTGACGGCACTGATTTTCACCGGCTTCCGCTTGTGGCTGTATCTAGAACGCCGCTCCGAGCTGCAAGGCTTGACCCTGGTCGAGCGCCTGAGGCTTTTCTGGGTCGGCTTTCGCCTCGATGGCGTGATCGTCAGCCGAACCTGCGTGCTCGTGGTTCTCTCGGCGCTATTGCTCCCGGATTGGCTGTTTGCGGCGAGCGAGTCGTTCCTGTTGGCTTATCTCGGCCTGGTATTTTTCGTCTGCTTCTGCGCCGAAACCTGCGGCCTTTATTTCTTTCGTTACTACGACTGCCGGCCGAATTATCTGGTTTTCGAACATGGCGCCGGCAAGGAAGTTGTCAAAACCGTTCTCAAGGCCTATCCGGTCGTGCGCATTTTCTTGCTGAGTGTGGCTGGAGCGGCATTCAGTCTATTCCTGTTCACGGCGCTGCGATCACTAGTTTTATTCGCAGAGGGCGCGCTGACGGCTTGGTATTGGGACCGATGGGCCAATTTCGCTTGGCTCCTGATCGTCGGTTTTGCCACTAGAGGAACTTTCGATCACCGTCCCCTCAATCCCAGCTTCGCATCGATCACCAATAATCGCATCGCCAATGAAATCGCTTTGTGCGGTATCTTCAATCTGCTCTATGAATGGAATCACCGGCTAAGAAACGAATTCACCGCGTTAAGAACGACCATGGCGCTTCCGGCCGCCGATGAGGCGGTCCATTGCGTCCGGGATCAATTATCAAAGCAGGGGCCACTGACGGACGACTCGCCGAATCCGCTGGTCCGGCATATCCAAGGGGGCCCTGCGAACCAATCGCTCAACGTTGTATTGGTGGTGATGGAAAGTTTCACCGGGCGGCTGGTCGGTTGTCTCGGCGGTCAGCCGGCGCTTTCTCCGGAGCTGGATAAACTGGCGACTGAAGGAGTGCTGCTCGAAAGGTGCTATGCCACCGGCGAGCGGACGATTCAGGCGCTGGAGGCAGCAGTATCTTCTTTCCCGCCTTTGCCGGGCGCGGGGGTGGTCAAGCGGCCGCAGGCGCGCCGGGGGTTTGCTACGCTCGCCAGCGTACTCAAAGAGCGCGATTACGCGACGCTCTTTCTTTACGGGGGCCAGGGTATTTTCGATCAGATGCGCGCCTTCTTTCTCGCCAACGGGTTTGACGCTTTCATCGAAGAAAAAGACTTCGTCGATCCGGTGTTTCGCGGCACCTGGGGAGTTTCGGATGAGGATCTGTTTGGCCGGGCGGATCGGGAGTTTCGCCGGCTCGACGCCCAGGGCCGGCCGTTCTGCGCGACGATCCTCACGGTATCGCTGCATTCGCCGTGGGAATATCCGCCCAACCGCATTCAGCCGGTGCCCGCGGGGATTGAGATTCCTTCCGGTTTCGAGATCGAAGAGCTAAATAATTTTTTCTATGCCGATTATGCCATCGGCAAGTTCATCCGTGAGGCGCGCGGCGCGCCCTATTTCGACAAGACGTTGTTCGTTTTCGTCGGCGACCATGGCGTGCACCTGCGCGGCGCGGGTCTCGTTCCGGTCGACGATTACCGGGTTCCGGCATTGTTTCTGTGCCCGGCATATCTACCGCCTCGCCGCATCGCTCGGGTCACCAGCCAGATCGACCTGCCGCCGACGATCATGGGTATTCTCGGCGGCGACTACCGCAGCCCCTTTTTTGGCGATGATGTTATCCATAACCAGAGCGGCGACCCTTTCGCCATCGCCATCTATAACAAAAGGCGCTACGGTGTTGTTTCCGACGGTGAACTGATCGTCTTCTCCGATAACAGCGAACGGATCGGTTTCCAACGCGACGGCGTGAACAAAAATTGGCGGCAAGTGGCGTTCTCAACGGCGCAATCGCGGCGCGCGGAAAGTGCCGCGGCGATGCTTCGGGTCGCGGAAGATCTGCTTGCCGGCGGCCGTTACACCGCTCTCAAGGGATCGGATAGCGTTCCGCCGCGCGCGCCGGCTTGACTGAGAGGGCTCCGCGGACGTATGTAGGGTGCGATGAAAAAACCCAACTGTAGTGGAAAGTTGGCGCAGCTTGCGCAAATGTTCCGGCAGTCGAAGACGCTCGGATTCGAATATTCCTCGCGCCAAGGCGCCAAGGACGCCAAGTGACAGGCCCAAGGCCTGTCATCCCGAGCGAATGCGAGGGATCTAGGAAAGATTTCTCTCTTCGTTCGAA
>JACPFE010000227.1 GCA_016183145.1 Deltaproteobacteria bacterium
GCCCGATGATAACCCGCTCCCAGATTTCCGGGACCGGTGGAAGCCGACGGTCAAGATCGGTTGGAATTGGCTGTAGCCTCTTCTGCAGACCAGGAGGAAGCGTCCCGTTTTTCTGCAGATGTTTCTGAAGGCCCGGAGGAAGCTTCCCGCCTCGTTTCGCGAGACCAGGGGGAAGACCGGCTGTCGAACCGCTTTGATAGTACTCGCGAATGATCCGGCGTTCTTCGGGAAGAAACAATGCTGGTCTGCCCTTATCGGCCAGCGCCAGCGCGGCCGCAGTACTAACGAGGCAACTAGCCGCAAGGGAGAGGAAAAATAGAGTCGCTCTGGCTTTCTGTGTTAACACGACACTCCTCGCTTCATTCATCTGACTGCTCCCGTTTATGACTACTTGGTATGTCCTCTGGCCTGCCCGGAATTTCCACGACTGCTCGCGCTCACGACCCCACTCGCCCCGCCGGCGGCGTCACCAGAGCCCGTCACGATGCCGCGTCCAGAGGCATGTCCAGAGCCATTCACCGTTCTGCCGGAACCTGAGACAATTCCATTATTGGAGCCGGATTTACCACTGTTGGCATGGCCATTTCCAACGTTGGACTTGCCGCTTCCGTTCACAATACCGCTTTCAGACGAGCCGGACGACTGTCCGCTGGCGGTCACGGCGCCACTTCTGTTAGGCGCAGCAGCAGTGGTCATGCTTTGATTGGCATTTTTCATACCGCTGATGACCGGCCCAAGTTTGAAGCCGAGTTTTTGGGCAATCTGGCCCCAGCCCATCTGTTCACTGCGCATAGTTAAGATCCCCTGCAGATTGGTTGATGTCGCCGCGGCACCTGTCCCAGTCGAAATGGTTCCCCCTGTAAGGGCGGCTTGTAATTGCTCCGGCGTAGGCTGCGTGATACCCATCTGACTCAATTGTTGCTTGGCCAGAGCTAGCGAGATGTAAACATTGCCAACCCCCATCTTGCCGGTCGGTGGAGCGATGGTCGTTGTCGTGTTGACCGTAGTCCCCGGTGTGCTTCCCGGGCTTGCGGTAGTGCGGGTCAGCGTGATCGGCGTCCCACTGCGGAGCCCGCTGACGACCGCTTTCGAGTCAGCCCCCAGAAAAGAATTAAAATCGGTGCTGATCTTATCAACGACCTTGGTTTCGCCCTGGGTCGAAGCGAGATTGTTCATCTTAGTAGCTTCGCTATTTAATTGCGTCGTCGTCTGGGCTAATCCCAATCCGGATGATCCCAGCAACAGAGTAGCAGCTAACACTGATGCGGAAACCTTCATAATTATCCCTCCTCTTGAGTCAATCAACTAATACCAAGGACCTTTTCCGTTTGGAGAATGATCTCGGTCGCCGTGGCGCGGTCTTTGAAAAACACACCCTGCTTAGCGACCGTCCGGATACGAGTTGTTTTGGCACTGACCACTTCTAGTTCCACTTCGATTTCGCGGTCATTTCCGATGGCTTTAATCGCTTTGCCTTGTTCAGTCTTGGCTGTCGCCTCGACCGTTATTCCCATCCTATCGAGCGCTGTGCGCGTCGCGCTCTCGACTTGGGCCAAAGGAGCCGTGAAGGTGCGATAGGCAATGCCGTCGAGTGTGTAAGACACCGCCGTCCCGGTAGTTACACCGGCGCCGACCCCAAAAAGAGTCATGCCTACGGCCGCACAACCGTTAAGCAGAGCCAACAAACAAACAACGAAAAGAAATCCAAAGCGAGTTTTTTGCCGTTTCATATGGAGAAGGCATAACGCAATTCCTACGCCAAAAGAAAGGGTTCATTCATCAAGGAAACGATGGAGGTTTTCGGCCTTTGCGGTCCCATGTAGAGGCAGTTTAGGAGTGCAATATTGTTAGATAACGGGTAATTTCTACCTGTTGCTTTGATCAGGCGTGAACCGGTGATATGATGATTGAAGCCGATGGCAAGCAATTTTCACAATCCAGTAATGGTACAACGCTGAAGCGTTTGACATAATCCTCCACGATGATCAAAGCACTGCAGCCGCCACGCCCCACGGGATTGATTCGCGAGGCTCGCCTCGTCCTCGAGTTTCCGCTCCTGGTATTGCGCTCTGTCGAGCTTGCACGCCAACCCCGGGGACATGGCGAGCCCGTTCTCGTTCTTCCCGGCTACGGCGCGGGCGACGGATCGACAGCGATTCTCAAAACGTACTTGCGGCTTCTTGGCTACCGGGTAAGCGGCTGGCACCTCGGGCGTAGTTCGGGCAACGTAGCGGAGTTGTTGCCACGGGTATTGAGGCGAATCCTCTCTATGTCTCGCAAATCTCAACAACCGGTCCGGGTCATCGGTTGGAGCTTCGGCGGTTATCTGGCGCGCGAAGCGGCACGCGAGCGCCCCGAGGCCATCCATCAAGTCATTACTCTCGGAACGCCCGTCGTCGGCGGTCCCAAATACACGGTCGCCGCGCGCGCGTTTCACCGCCGCGGGGTCGATCTCGACGCGATGGCGGCTGAGATCGAATCCCGCAACAAAGTCCTGCTTCAGACGCCGGTGACCGCCATCTACTCGCGCGGCGATGCGTTCGTCGCGTGGGAAGCCTGCATCGACCATCACGGGTCGAATGTGGAGCATGTCGAGGTTCGCACCACTCACATAGGTTTTGGTTTTTCTCCCGAGGTCTTCAGGATCATCGCCCAGCGGCTGGCGAATGAGGTACAAGTCGGCCCGAACCCTTCCCCGTCGAAACCCAGTCGCCGCCGCCACTGAATCCTATCATCAGCCCGTCGCTTCAAGCGCGCGATGGACCCCATCCTATTCTACTGGCTCGTTGCTCTAGCGTTTGTGATTGTCGGCCTGGCCTGTCTCGTGCTCCCGGCAATACCCGGCGCTCCGCTGCTCTTTTTCGGTCTTCTCATTGCCGCATGGACGGAGAATTTCATATACGCCGGTGTGCGCACCCTCGCGATTCTCGCCGTGCTCGCCCTGCTGACTTACGGCGTCGATCTGTGGGCGACCCTGTTCGGCGCCAAACGATTCGGCGCGTCACGGCGCGCCATCATCGGCGCGGTGATCGGTTCCATCGTCGGCGTTTTTCTCGGCTTGCCCGGTGTGATCTTCGGCCCGTTCATCGGCGCTGTCATCGGCGAATTGCTCGCCCAACGGAGCGTTCAACAAGCGGCATGTGCCGGCATCGGCGCGACCATAGGCTTGGTGCTCGGCGCTGCGCTCAAGCTGGCTCTTGCCTTCGCGATGATCGGTGTATTTATCGTCGCGCGATTTTTCTGAAGCGGTCGCTGCGCTTGGTCCGGCAAAAACATCTTGCCGTGATTTGTGATAAGGTCGATCAGCCTTACTCTGACATACTGATCATTTGAGAAATGCTTGAGTCGCTATCTAGTCTTGCCTACGGCTTCACCATCGCCCTTCAGCCTTTGAATCTACTCTACTGCTTTATCGGCGTCACCATGGGAACTCTCGTCGGCGTGCTTCCCGGCATCGGCCCCACGGCGACCATCGCGCTTCTCCTGCCGGCGACCTTCAAGCTCAACCCGGTCTCGGCGATCATCATGCTCTCCGGCATTTGCTACGGCGCGATGTACGGCGGCTCGACAACTTCGATCTTGCTGAACATCCCAGGCGAAGCTTCTTCCGTCGTTACCTGTCTCGACGGCTACCAGATGGCCCGCCGGGGCCGGGCGGGTCCGGCGCTCGGCATCTCCGCTTTCGGTTCGTTTATCGCCGGCACCGTCAGCATTTTCGGTCTGATCCTGCTCGCCCCGACGCTCGCCGCTTTCGCGCTCAAGTTCGGCCCGCCGGAATATTTCGCGCTGATGGTCATGGGGTTGGCCGTCGTCGCTTATCTGGCGCGAAAATCGATGGCCAAAGCTCTGATGATGGCGGTCTTCGGCATCATACTGGGATGCGTCGGCCTGGACCCGATCACGGCGACACCCAGGTTTACCTTCGGCATCTTAGAGCTTGCCGACGGCATCGGCATCGCGCCCGTGGTGATGGGGCTTTTCGGCATCGCGGAAGTGTTGGAGAACCTCGGAGTGCTGACCAAGGCCGATGTCTATGCCGGAAAAATCAAAGGGCTTTTTCCCAACCGGGAAGACTGGAGACGCTCCATGGGGCCGATCGCGCGCGGCTCTCTACTGGGATTTTTCCTTGGCCTGCTACCGGGGGTCGGCTCCATCGTGCCGCAATTTCTTAGCTACGCCCTGGAAAAAAAACTGTCGCGCCACCCGGAGCGCTTCGGCATGGGCGAGATCGAAGGCGTTGCCTCGCCAGAAGCGTGCAACAACGCCGCGGTCGGCGGCACCTTCATTCCGCTCTTGAGCCTGGGCATTCCGTCCAACGCCATGACCGCGATCCTCCTAGGCGCGCTCATGATCTACGGCCTGACCCCGGGGCCCCTGCTCATTAAAAACTCTCCGGACCTTTTCTGGGGCGTGATCGCCAGCATGTACATCGGCAACATCATGCTCTTGATCCTTAACTTACCGCTTATTCCCATGTGGGTGAGCGTGCTAAGAATTCCCTACTCGTATCTTTCCGCCTTCATCATCCTCTTTTGCCTGATCGGCGCCTATAGT
The DNA here is from genome assembly GCA_016183145.1 of Deltaproteobacteria bacterium. Taxonomy (GTDB): domain Bacteria; phylum Desulfobacterota; class Binatia; order UBA9968; family UBA9968; genus JACPFE01. The sequence continues at coordinate 4,555 of JACPFE010000227.1, forward strand.
CTCAACAACAGCACGACCGATATCTACATTGCGGTTATTTTCAGCCTGGTCGGACTGCTGCTGAAAAAATTCGCCTTCGAGCCGGCGCCGCTGGTGCTCGCCTTCGTCTTGGGCCCGCTTCTGGAGACCGCCTTGCGCCGCTCCTTGATCCTCTCTGACGGGAGCTTTCTGATCTTTCTGCAACGGCCGATTTCAGCCGCTTTCATATTGTTCGCCCTTCTTGTATTCTTGGCTCCGCTCTTCGGCAAAAAAGGACCGGCTAGTGGACTCAGTGAAGAAGACTAAAATCACCTTCGCAAGCGTCGCGCTCTTCTGGGTCGCTCTGGGAATCCTGCTATGTTACGGAGCGACCCGGCTCGGCGTCGGCAGCGCGACCGAGCCCGGCTCGGGTTTTATCTTCTTCTGGTCGGGGCTGATTCTCGTGGTCTTGTCGCTGATCGCATTCGCCGAGTCTTGGCGCCACGGCGAGGAGGTAATCCCGGGAACCGGCGCGCTGCACTGGCGGAAAATAGCTTTCGTGCTTGTCGCACTTCTGTTATACGCTTTCTTTTTGGAAAAGCTCGGGTTTGTTCTGACGACATTCGTCCTTTTGAGCTTCCTGCTCGCTATGATCGAGGGTCAACACTGGAGCAAATCGCTCGGCGTCGCGAGCGCGGCGGCGCTGGGGAGCTTCGCGATTTTCGAACTGTGGCTAAAGATTAGGCTGCCGCATGGAATATTCGGTTTCTGATTCCCTGTGCAAGCCGGGGATCCTTCCCTCTTACCCTCTCCCCCGGGGAGAGGGAAGGGTGAGGGCCAATGGATTGGCGAGAAGTGACAGAACGAAATAGAATCAAGTTTATCGGTCTTGAATTCTAAAAGGAGGACGTGATGACTCGATTACAGAAAAAGATTTTCCCGATGCTCGCTCTGATAACGGCAATATGCCTCGCTATAAGCCCAACCGTTTCCCGGGCGCAGGAGAAATATCCGTCGCGGCCCATCGAACTGGTGGTCGCTTTCCCCGCCGGCGGCTTCGCCGACGTCACCGGCAGAATATTCGCCGAAGAGATGTCGAAGGTGCTGGCTGCGCCGATCGCGCCGGTCAACAAGGGAGGCGCCGCCGGAAGCGTCGCCGCCACCGCCATGCTCGGCGCGCCCAAGGATGGCTACAGCATCTTGGTGAACACCCTGGGCGGCATGGTTCTCGCCGCGGTAACTCTGAAAGACGTCAAATACGACGCCAACAAAGATTTCCAGCCCGTGGCCTTCATCACTTCCGCGCCCGACGGACTGACGGTAAGGGCGGAGTCCCCATACAAAACGCTGCACGACCTGATCGAGGCGGCTAAGAAAACTCCGAACAAGCTGTCCTATGCGACTGCGGGAACGGGCGTTGGCGGCCACTTCAACTCGCTCATTCTCTCGCAGGTCACCGGCATCAAGATCAAACATGTGCCGTACAAAGGCGGGGGAGAATATATTCCCGCTCTTCTCGGCGGGCACTTGGACTTCGTCATCGGCACCGCCATCGCCACGCTGCCCCAGGAGCGGGCGGGCAAGCTCAGGACCCTGGCTTTCATGGGCGGCAACAAGATGAAAGAACTCTCCAACGTGCCCACTACCGCCGAGCTGGGGATCAAAGGCGATTACATGGACAGTTGGGCCGGCGCCTTCGTCGCGGCCGGCACGCCCAGGCCGGTCATCGATACGCTGACCTCGGCGGCCGAGAGAGTCATCAAGTCCAAAGAATTCGCCGCCCGTATCGAGAAAACCGGCGGCGTCGTGAGGTATATTTCACCCGACGAATTTCGCTCGATCATCGGGCGCGACAAAAACACCGCCCTGGAGATCGCGAAAAAAGAGGGACTGCTACAGCCGATCAAGTGAGAGAGATCAAATCGCAGCGTCGGCAAATTTCTTGAGATTCTTTTCAATGGCGCACACCCCTCGTGGAGTCCAACGGTCACGGTGACGCCCTGATCGCTCTATGCTGCCGCGACATTGGCGCAACCCTGGTAACGCTCAACCTTGAGGACTTTGAACTTATCCGTGGATTTGTCAGGTTTCGCTTCCGCGAATGCTGAACCAGGATTCGTTTAGTCCAGATCAATATCCTTCAGCGGCTTGGTGATTGGCTCTTCTTTCGCCTTCTTGAACAGCTCTTGAAACTTCGCTTCGAGCACTTTGGATTTATTCTTTTCCGCTTCCGCGATCTGCTGGTACTTCTCGTCGCGCTTGGTCGCCTCTTCCTTGACGAACTTCGCGGCGTCCTTCAACTGAGTGACGATTTGCGGTCTCTCCGGCAACTTATGGGTCAGCACAGTTGACAAGCCAGGATCGATCGTCAGGATCGCATCACAGCAGGGACAGGAGACTTGGATGTTCTTTGTTTCGTTAGTGGACATGACGGTTCACTCCCATCAGTCGGTCTAGCGTCTAGGGTCCAGGGTTTCTAACTCTAGACCCTAGACACGAGACTCCAGACGTAGTTTTATCCTCGCAGTTCAATCTGCTCCCCATCCGGGCCGCCGAAGACGACGCGGCGCCAGCCGTTTTCCCGCGGCTCGCGGGCGGCGGTATCGTGGGGCGCGCGGATTAATGTTACGCCGTCCTTCCGCAGCGTCGCTACCGTTTCGTCGAAGTTGTCGGTTTCGAGACAAAAGTGAAAGCCCATCATGGCGCCGTCGGGCCTGTGCGTCAATTCCAATACCGTGTCGCCTAGTTTAAGGTAGGCGATCTGCAGCCCGCCGCCGCCAGCGTGCTGAAAGTATTTTTTAAAGCCGAAATGCTTCTCGTAAAAAGCGACGGAGCGGTCCAGATCGGCGACGTGGATGGCGACATGGTCGATGCGCTTGAACATGATTTTCCCCGTTGTCAGGATAGTCCTCCAGAGTACGGTTTTGCAAGCGGTTTGTGACGATATGAAAAAATATTGGCAAGGCGGTAAAATGGCAGCGTAGGTGTGGCCTATTTATGCCGATCTTCCGACTGGTAGACGAACCGATATTTCCACCACCGGATTACGCCGACCCGAGCGGGCTGCTCGCGGTGGGCGGAGACTTATCCAGCGAGAGGTTATTGGAAGCCTA
>JACPFE010000225.1 GCA_016183145.1 Deltaproteobacteria bacterium
AGGCGGGTTCCGTCGCGCCTTGCCCCGGGTCCATCCCAAGCCGCCGGGTCAAGATTTCAAATGTTTCCTTAAAAACTCCTCGGTTCGCCCCCAGGCCCCGCTTGCCGCCGACGCGTGAAACCGCTCTTTACTGGTATCGTTGTTGAACGCGTGTTGTGCCCCTGGATAGATCTTGTAATCGTAAACTTTGTTGTATTTCTTCATCGCCGCTTCGGTACCTGGAATGCCTTTATTGGTACGTTGGTCTTTTTCACCGTAGTGAGCCAACACCGGCGCTTGAATGTTCTTCACTAGGTCCAAGGGGGTTGGACTTTCCCCATAATATACGACAACAGCCCTGAGATCGCGTGCCTGTGTTGCGGTGATGTATGCCATCCCCCCGCCCCAGCAAAATCCTACGACTCCCATTCGGTCTCGCCGGACATCGGGAAGAACCCGCAAGTACCTGATCCCTGCCTCCGTGTCTTCCGCGACGACATGCCAAGGGATCAACTCCCCGATATTAGCCAAGCCTTGACCTTTCGGACTAACCAATCTCGTGCCGCCCAAGCGGGAAAGATAATCCGGCGCTAAAGCGACGTATCCTTGCTTGGCGAAGCGCCGCGCCACGTCGCGGATGTGATCGCTCAACCCGGCGTCCTCATGGATCACGATCAAAGCGGGATATTTCCCGGCCTTCACGGGGCGGGCCAAATATGCTGAAACTGCCGTGGACTTTCCTTGGTATTGCACATTGTGCGTAAGAATGTCGGGATCAGATTCCGGCACCTGAGCCGCGTAAGCGCCCTTGGGCAGCAAGCCGCCGATCAAACTATCGGCCGCCGCCAAACTCCCCGTCAACATGATCGCTTGGCGCAAAAATTCCCGCCGCGATAGTTTCCCTTCCTGGTACTCGCGAATCAGTGCTTTAATTTTTTCGGCCATAGTCCCTGCCGTCTGATACTCCCCAAGATTTGAGCGGTAACGCTCTGGGGCCTCTTTTACATAAATGATTGACGCGATCAACGTCAAGGGGGAGATTTATTATCTTTGCAAAACGTTTTAGACCGATTTCCAAGCTTTGAGGGGCGGGGGTAGAAATCGCCCGGGCGATGATGTAGAAGGGCTTGAGGGACCACCCGAACTAAACCATTGTAAGGAGGGAGTCATGTTTAAGAGAAAATGGCGTTTCACCGTTTCCCTGTCTGTGGCGGTGCTAGCCGGGTTCTTTGCCTTTTCGTCGATTCTCCCCGCTTTCGCGCAGGAGCGCAAATCGCTCCGCTGGGCGACTTCGGCCGTGGGTTCCTACGGCTACAACGTGGCGGCCGCAATGACCAAGATCGTCGAAGAAGCGCTCGGCGGCGAGTACACTGTCACCGTCCAACCGTATACGTCTCCGACCGTCGCCATGAAGTCGGTGATGGATGGCAACGGCGAGATCGCCTACACGGCCGACATCGGCATGACCGAATTCCATCAGCGCATAGGCGGATTCAAAGACTACAAGCCCAAGATGCCTGAGATTGCGCACACCTGGTACGCCTATCCAATGGAGTCGATCATGGCTACCTCGGCCGCCAAGGCCGCCCAGTTCAAATGCTGGAAGGACTTCAGCGGCAAGCCGGTCTTTTACACTAATGCCGGCTTTATGAACTGGCTGAACTGGCGGCGCATCTACAACGCGCTCGGTTACAACTTCAAGCATGTCCAGATCGACCTCGGCGCGAATGCCGACGCGCTGCAGTCCGGCTCGATCGTCGGCTCCGCCACCTACACCACCGCCGGCCGCTCGCTCCCGGCCTATTGGAAGGAGACCGAGCTCCGCATAGATATCAGGGTTATCAATCCGTGCCCTGACGAAGTCGCGAAAATCAAGGCGGCAGGCCTGGCGGTCGTCGAGGTCGATCCTAAGCACGCCTTCAGCAAGGACGTCGGCGTGAAGAGCGCCGTCGGCGTGCCAATCCTGTTCGGATACAACGTGGGACTTAATATCTCGGAGGACATCGTCTATAAGATGCTGGCCGCTTTCTACAAGAATCGCGAGAGTCTCGCCAAGTCTGATCCGGGATTCACGCCGATGGCCAAGGATTTCGTCGGCATGCAGGTGCAGGGCATCAACGCCAATCCGGACGTTGCGGTGCATCCCGGCACGGCCAGGTTCCTCAAAGAACACAAGGCCTGGAACAACAAATGGAAGATCGCGAGCGCGAAGTGATCGCGCAACCGGCTCTCCAAGATCGCGCAACCTCCGCCGCGGTGGCGCGGGCTATCGCCCGGGCACGCGTGCCGATTTCGCATCCACTGCTATAAGCCGGCGCGGACGGCATCGGGACCATGCATCACGTCAATCTCAAGAACCTGACTTTCGTCTTCGCGCTCATCCTGTTCGTCTGGCTGATCTGGTATTTTTACACCGGCTCCGGCGGCCCGCTGGAACTTGTCGCGCACCTGCTTTCGATCGCGCTGATCCTGCAGATCCTGTTCCTGTACCAGGAGGACTACCTGTACAAGTGGCTGCCGCCCAAGATCAACCACGTCATTGTCGTCCTCTACATCGCAATCGCCCTTTACGCGTTCTGGCACTTCTGGTGGGAATACGAAAGGATTGCGATCTACAGCCAGGGCAGCTACACGCAGCAGGATTACATCGTCGGTCTGCTGATGTTCCTCCTGGTGATGGAGCTGACGCGGCTTGCCCATCCGGTCCTGTTCTGGGTAAACCTCGTGATGGTGTTCTATACGATGTATGGTTACCTGTTTCCACGCTGGCTCGACTTCTTCTGGCATCCGGGGGTGACATTCTACCGGGTGGTGACCTCCAGTACGGTGGAGTTCTCGACGGGCGTCTACGGTCCTTATGGCCAGCTCGCGCTGACCTTGATCGCGGCTTTCCTGCTCCTGGCGGCGGCCGCGCGCGGCTTCGAGGCGCAGAGCGCCATGGTCGCGGTGATGCGGCGGCTCGCCGGCCGGTCGCGGCACACGGTGCCGCAGACGGCCGTCTTGGCCTCGGCTTCGGTCGGCCTGGTGAGCGGCAGCGGTTCGGCCAACGTTGCGGTGACCGGCAGTTTCACGATTCCGCTCATGAAGCGCTACGGCGTGCCGGGAGCCTTTGCCGGGGCCGTGGAGACCGCGGCCTCCATGGGCGGGCTTATCATGCCACCGCTGATGGCGGCCGCTGGCTTCCTGATGTCTGAGTTCCTCGGGGTGCCTTATTGGGAGGTCGTCCTGCGTGGCTTCGCTCTGTCCTTCGTCTACTTCGTCACTCTTTCGCTCTCCATCTATCTTCTGAGCATCCGGCTGCTGCCCGCCGATCCGGTCGTGACGCCGGCCGTTGTGGTTTACGACCAGGTCAAGACCGCCAGCTTTTTTCTATCGATCGGGTTTCTCATCGTGCTGATGGGCTGGATCGGCACCGGCGCGCTGCGCGCCGCGCTCTACACCGCGATCTTCATGTTCGGGCTCCTGCTTCTGGTTTTCTTTTACTTCAAGTACGCGCGGAAAGATCCGGCAGTGAAAGACGAATCGCTCCTCGGCAACCTTCGCATCACGATCGAGACCCATGCCGAGATGACGTCTTACCTGACGCTTCTCCTGGCCACCCTCGGCATCATGATCGGGCTGTTCACCATCACCGGCTTCATCAACCGCATGGGGGCCATGCTGTTGCAGTTCGGCGAGTGGCACGTCATCGGCATCATCCTGATGGCCTGGGTGTTCGGATGGCTCGTCGGCGCGGGCCTTCCGCCGACGGCGACCTACATCATTCTCGCGGTCATCATCGTAGAGCCCATGCGCAAGTTCGGCATCGATCCCTGGGTTGCGCATTTCTTCGCTTTCCTGGTGGCGATTTGGGGCGAGCTCTCGCCGCCGACTTCGCTCACGGCCGCGGTCGCGGCGCGGATAGCGGACGCCTCATTCATGCAGACCATGTGGGAGGCGCTGAAACTATGCCTGCCGGTCACCTTCATGTCTTTCGCCATCTTCACGCGCTCCAACATGGTGGTGAATCCGGGCTGGGCGCAGATCGCGGATACTCTGCTTGTAACGATCGCCACTTGCGGCGTCACCTGCGCGGTCTTCGGCCGCTTCGTCCATCCCAGGGGCGCAGATATCCTCTGGCGCGCGGCGCTGGCGCTTACCTCAATGGTGGTCATGCTCCACCCGGACGGCAATGTGGCGCTGGGGGCTGCCGCCTTGGTGTTGCCGGCGACGATCTATGGCGTGGTGCGCCACCGCCGGGTCGCTCCGCCGAAACGCGTATTGGAGGCGCAGCCCGTGACCTAACTCGCGGGAATTTTTTTTTCCCGAAGACGGCGCGAAAGCCTGACCTTCTCTTTGAGACCGGAAAACTGAGAGCGTGATATAATCTAGGCGCTTCCGGGTTTAGTGTGAAAGAGTAATCACCACGAAGGACACGAAGAGCACGAAGTTTAAGAAAAAAACTTTCGAAACCTTCGTGTCCTTCGTGATCTTCGTGGTGAAAGAAATCAAGGTAATAGTGCCAGGTTACCCACATAGAAGCCTGAAGCGTCTAATCTGAAGGCCCCCATGCTGCGAACTC
>JACPFE010000221.1 GCA_016183145.1 Deltaproteobacteria bacterium
GGCGCTGTAAAGATCGAAGGTCACGATCAGCGCGACCACGCAGCCGATCGCCGCGATCGGCGCCAAAACCTCTTTGCTGCGCGCTAACAGGTCGAGGACGATAATCAACAAGATCGTGCCGGAGAGAATGATCTCCGGCAGAAAGAAACTCAGGCTGGCGATGTTTTTCAGGTCCATGGCTTATTGGTGCAGATGGGGCAGGACGATCTGATTGAGCTGATCGAGGGAAGCTCGCAGGAGATCGAGCATCACGCTCGGATAAACGCCGAGGATGATCACGATCACACCCAGCGGCACCAGCGTGAACAATTCGCGGCCGTTGATCTCCGGCAGCTTGAGATATTTTTCGTTGGGCGGACCCAGGTAAATGCGCTGGATCGTCCAGAGCAGGTAGCCGGCGGTGAGAACCACGCCGCTGGCGCCCAAGATCGCCAGTACCGGATACTTTTGCCAGGTGCCGAGCAGAACCAACACCTCAGAGATGAAGCCGGAGAGTCCCGGCAAACCCATCGACGCGAAGAACGCCAGCGCCGTGACGCCGGTGTATACCGGCATGATCGCCGCCAGGCCGCCGAAGCCGTCGATGTCGCGGTGGTGCGCCCGGTCGTAAATCACGCCGACCAAAAGGAAGAGCATGCCGGTGATCGTGCCGTGGTTGAACATCTGAAGCACGGCGCCGTTGATGCCCTGGGTGGTGAAACTCGCCATGCCGAGCATGACGTAGCCCATGTGGCTGACGCTGGAGTAAGCGACCAGTTTTTTAAGATCCTTTTGCGCCATGGCGCAGAGCGCGCCGTAGATGATGTTCCAGGCGCCCAGCGCGCCGAGGAACCAGTACGCCAGATCGGCGGTGGCCGCCGGCAGCATCGGATAGTTAATCCGCAGAATCCCGTAGGTGCCCATCTTGAGCAGCACCCCGGCGAGGATCACCGAGATCGCCGTGGGCGCCTCGACATGGGCGTCGGGAAGCCAGGTATGAAACGGAAAGGCTGGGATCTTGATCGCAAAGCCGATAAAGAGCGCCATCCAGATCACATGCTGAAAGCCCCATCCCCACAGATTGAACGGCCACATCGCCAGCGGTTGCGTGCCGTACCTGTCGGCCTGGGCGATCAAGACCGTCATGTCGAAGGTGTGCGGCTCGCTGGCGAAGTAGAGCGCCAGAATGGCAAGCAGCATCAGCACGCTGCCGAACAGGGTGTAGAGAAAAAACTTGATGGCGGCGTATTCCCGGCGCGGCCCGCCCCAGACGCCGATGAGGAAGTACATCGGCAGCAGCATGACTTCCCAAAAAATGTAAAAGAGAAAGAAGTCCAAGGAGACAAAGACGCCCATCATGCCGGTATCGAGCAGCAGGAATAGCGCGAAATAACCCTTGACTCCTTTCTCGATGCCGAAAGAAGCGAAGATGCAGAGAAAGCTCAACAGCGCCGTCAAAAGCACCATGGAGATGCTGATGCCGTCCACTGCCATGTAGTAGCTGATGTTGTAGGCGGGAATCCACTGGTACTTCTCGATGAATTGCAAACCGGGCTTGGAGCCGTCAAAATTCTGAAACAGCCAGACCGCCATCAAGAGCGGCGGAACCGTGGCCGCAGCCGACACCCAACGAATCAGGCTGTGCGCCTTGCCCGGCAAGAGCAGCACCACCACCGCTCCGGCCAGCGGTATAAAGGTCATGTAAGTGAGCAGGTTTTCTGTCATCTTTGAAAGTCTCCTAATCGTGATTCGTGCTCGTCGCTCGTGCTCGGTTACGATCACGAACCAGACATTCGGCTGAGCTCAGTCGAAGCCCGAACACGAGCCACGAATGACTAATGTAGTGTCTCAGAACTTCGAGAACTAATAGAATGCCTCCCAGTCGTCATTCCCGCGCAAGCGGGAATCCATAATATCCTAAAATCCTGGATTCCGGCTCGCGCTAGCTATCGCCAGCTTGGCCGGAATGACGTGTAAATACGTCCCCCGATTTAAGAGACACTACACTAGCTCCAGTAACGCAACTTGACGATGATCGCGAGCACCACCGCGATCAAAATCCCGTAGAGATAACCGTTGATGTTGCCCGTTTGCACCCTGCGGAATTTGTTGCCTGACCAAAAAGTTAAATTGGCGATGGCGTTGACGATGCCGTCGATGATGTAGTTATCGAACAGACCGTTGAGCCATGAGGTAAACCGGGTGAGGCTCGCGCTGCCGTCGACGATGCCGTCAATCACGTACTGATCGAACAGCGCACCGATGCGCGCCAAGAGTAAAGTCCCGTTGACGAAGATCACCTGGTAAATCTCGTCGAGATAATATTTGCCGTCAAACAAACGATAGAAGAATCCTCTCCCGAGATCGCAAAACCGCTGCGGGGAGAGCGCGCCGCGGTAGTACATCAGGTAGGCGATAAAGAAACCAAACGTGGCAACCAGGACGGAGAATCCCATCAAGCTCCACTCCAGGGCGTGGGAGCCATGCGCTTGTTCATGGGCGTGGATCACCGGTTCGAGCCAGTGGGCGAATTGGCTGCCGCCGAGCACGCCCGGCAAGCCGATGAATCCGGCAAAGAGCGCCCCGAGCGCCAGCACGATGAGCGGATAGGTCATGACCGAAGGCGACTCATGCACATGCCCTTGGGTATGATGATCGGCGCGGCGCTCGCCGAAGAAAACCATGAAGAGCTGGCGAAACATGTAGAAAGCGGTCAGGCCCGCACCCACCAGTGCCAGCAACCATACAAACTTGGAGACATGAGGATTGGTGTAGGCCAGCCAGAGAATCTCGTCCTTTGAGAAAAAACCGGCGAACGGCGGGAATCCGGCGATCGCCAGAACGGAAATGAAAAAAGTAACAGTGGTCAACGGCATGTGCGCCTTCAGCCCGCCCATCTTGCGCATATCCTGCTCATGGTGCATGGCGTGGATCACGCTGCCGGCGCCGAGGAACAAGCAGGCTTTGAAAAACGCGTGGGTCATTAAATGGAAGATCGCCGCGGCGTAGCCGCCGACGCCGACGCCGATGAACATGTAGCCCAACTGGCTGACCGTGGAATAGGCGAGGACTTTCTTGATGTCGTACTGGGTCAGCGCGATGGTCGCGGCGAGCAGCGCCGTGGCCACGCCGATCCAGGCGATCAGGTTTAGAGTCAGCGGCGCCATGGAAAAGAAAACGTTCATTCGCGCGGTCATGTAAACGCCGGCGGTCACCATCGTCGCCGCATGGATCAGCGCGCTCACCGGCGTCGGCCCGGCCATGGCGTCGGGAAGCCAGACATGGAGCGGAATTTGCGCCGACTTGCCGGTGGCGCCGATGAAGAGAAAAAGCGTCGCCAGCGTGATGACCGGGATGCCCCAGAGGGTTTGCGCTTCGATGGCCGGCGCCCACTTGACCATTTCCCGCACCGTCAGCGTTCCATGTCCCTGCGCATCGAGCGACCAAAAGAGCAGGAACATGCCGAGGACGAAACCGAAGTCGCCGACGCGGTTGACGATGAACGCCTTGTTGCCGGCGCGCGCGTTGTTATGGTCCTGGTACCAAAAGCCGATCAGCGCGTAAGAGCAGAATCCGACGCCCTCCCAACCGACGAACAGCAGCAGCAAGCTGTCGCCCAGGACCAGCGTGAGCATCGCCGCAGTGAAAAGATTAAGATATGCGAAAAAGCGCCAGAAGGCTTTGTCCTCGTGCATGTAGCCCGTGGCGTAAATATGGATCAGGCCGCCGACGCCGGTGACGACCAGGATCATCACCGTCGAGAGCGGATCGACCAGAAAGGCCATCTCCACCTTCAGCGAGCCGAGATCGATCCAGGTGTAGAGCCGATCGATCAAGAAGCGCTGTTCGGGAGCGAGTCCCTGGAGAGTCATAAGGGCCTGGACGGAAAGACCGAAGGCGACGATCACCGGCGCGCAGGCGAGGAAACTGATAGCCCCTTTGCCCATGCTTTTCTGAATCTTCGCGCCCACAAGACCGTTGACGATCGCGCCGAGCAACGGCAGAAAAACGATCCAGCGCAGGAAGTCGGTTTGTATAGGAGTTTCCATGGCTAAAAACGATGATCGAGGATGGAAGATCGCGATCCTCTATCCTCTATCTTCGACCCTTTGTTTCATCCTCACTCTTTCAACGTTTCCGCCGCTTCCACCTCGATGGTGTGAAACAGTTGGAAGATCGCCAGCACGATGGCCAGCCCCACCGCCGCCTCCGCCGCCGCCAGCATGATGACGAAGATCGCGTAGATCTGGCCGTCCGCGTTGCCGCTGCCGAAATGAGAAAAAGCGACGTAATTGATGTTGGCGCTGTTTAAGATCAATTCCACGCCCATCAGCACGCTGATAGCGTTGCGCCGCGTGAGCACCGTAAACACGCCCAGGGAAAACAAGATCGCGCTGATCACCAGATAGGAAGACAGCTCGTTGGGAGAAAAACCCGGCGCCATGGCTACTCTTTGATCTCCTTGCGCGAAATCACCACCGCCCCGATCAGGGCGGCGAGCAGGACCAGGGAGGCGAGCTCGAAGGGCAGCAAATAAGTGTCGAGAAAAAGATCGCCGATCTTGGCCGTGGTGGCGGCATAGACAATCTCTTTCGCCTTGGCCCAGGGCGTCTCCCGCACGGTCTGAGCCAGAAGATAAACCAACACTCCGACGACGATCAGCGCCGGGATGCGCCCCGCCGCGCGGTTGGTGATCTCGACATCGGTGATGCGATGGGTGAGCATGACAGCGAAGAGCACCAGCACGAGAATGCCGCCGACATAGATCAGGACCTGTACGGCGGCGACGAAATCGGCGCCGAGAAAAATATAAATTCCCGCCACCCCCGCGAAGGTCCCCAGCAGCGAAAACGCCGAGTAGATGATGTTGCGCGAGAACGCCACGATCATCGCGGAGCCTATGGTGATGGCCGCGACCAGATAGAAAACTGCCGTCGAAACAGTCATGTCTTTTTATTTTGGGCTCTTCAGGCTTCTATGTGGGTAACCTGGCGCTATTACCTTAATTTCGTTCACCACGAAGATCACGAAGGACACGAAGGTTTCGGAAATTTTGTTCTTAAACTTCGTGCTCTTCGTGTCCTTCGTGGTGAGTACTCTTTCACACTAAAACCCGGAAGCACCATAAATTCTCCGAACTCTGCGAACTCTGCGCCTCTGCGGTGTATGCTCTTTCACAATAAACCCAAAAGAACCTTTTATTTTTTGGGATCGCAGAAAGCCAGAAGACTTTTCCGGCTCAATTACCGGAAGATCCGTTGCGGATCAAGGGGCGCGCGCGCCGCGCCGTCCCGCCTGCCTATTCCTCCTCTGCGGCCGCCCCTCCATCCGGCGTGGCGAATTCGTCCAGATACTTTTGT
>JACPFE010000237.1 GCA_016183145.1 Deltaproteobacteria bacterium
GCGCAGATCAAAGAGATTCACCGACAAATTGGGCGCACTATGATTTATGTCACCCACGATCAAGCCGAGGCCTTGTCCATGGCCGATCGCATCGTCGTTATGCGCCGTGGTCAACTCGTTCAAGTTGGAACTCCCCATGAGCTATACACGCGCCCCGAGTCGGCCTTCGTCGCTGAGTTCATCGGCGGGACCAATCTCTTACCGGGGACATTGGAAGAGGTGGGCGAGCTCCTGTTGGTTAAAACTCAGGTCGGGATCGTGCGGGCGAAATACGCTGCAAAGGGATTGGCGCGAGGCGAACCGGTTTTTTGCTCGGTACGGCCCGAATCTCTGCGGTTAAGGCCCCCCGAAGAGCTAACCCGTATCGCTCCGTCTGATGGCATCAACGAGTTAAGCGGGGTGGTGCAAAGCGTCATGTATCTTGGCGACAACGAACAATACTCCTTGCGCCTCGCCGACGGCGTCACGTTGCGGGCAGTAGAGTACAACCCAACGGGGAGGAAAGCGGGGGTTGGAGATCGGGTCGGGCTGCAGTTCGATGCGCGAGATGTGGTCGTGTTGCGGCAGGAGGAATGGGGTGACTAGCTGGCTGCGTCGTTACGACTTGAATCGCGCCAATGCGGCGGTGATCATCTTTCTCTGGCTGTTTTTCATCGTCTTCATGCTGTATCCGCTCGGTTACGTGTTCTCCAACGCTTTTTTCACCTCCGAAGGGTTTTCTCTGGTTTTCATGAAGCTCATGTTTTCCAGCCCGAACTATACCCTCATTCTGGCCAACAGCGTCAATTTGGGATTGGCCGTGACCTTGTTTACGACGCTGCTCAGTCTCCCGCTGGCGTTTCTTCTCGTCCGTTACAATTTTCCGGGAAGGGGGCTATTGAACGGTCTCATTTTGATTCCCATGGTACTACCGCCTTTCGTCGGGGCTATAGGAATGCGTCAGTTGCTGGCGCGTTTTGGATCGGTCAATCTGTTGCTGCTGGAGACCGGTGTTATCGACCAGCCCATCGACTGGCTGGGCGGCGGGAGTTTTTGGAGCGTGGTAATCCTTGAAGTGCTTCATCTTTACCCGATCATGTATTTGAATTTGGCAGCAGCGTTGGCGAATGTCGATCCCAGCCTTGAGGAAGCGGCAAAGAACATGGGAGCGAGCGGCTTCAAACTTTTTCGCACGGTTACCTTTCCTTTGATGCTTCCCGGTTATTTTGCCGGGGCTGTCATTGTGTTTATATGGGCGTTCACCGACCTTGGTACGCCGCTTGTTTTTGAGTATCGCGAAGTCATCGCGGTCCAAATATTCAACATGGTGACCGACCTGCATGAAAACCCTATGGGCTATACCTTCGTCGTGGCCGTTATAGCGCTAACACTTTTCTTCTTTTATCTGTCGAAACGCCTCATGGGCGGCGGGCGTTACGAGATGCTGGGGCGCGGCCATGTGACTTCGGCCCTTCGCCCTGCGTCGGCGTCCCTGACCGTAATCGCTTACGCCGTGGTGCTGGGCATTTCAGCGCTCGCGCTCATTCCTCACCTCGGCGTTTTCCTCACGTCAGTGACAAACCGTTGGTTCTTCAGCGTCCTGCCAAGTGAATACACCCTTCGGTTTTATCAAGATGTATTCAGTCATGACCTCACGCTCCTGAGCATTAAAAACAGTCTCTTGCTCAGCACTCTGAGCACGATCGTCGATATCGTTCTTGGGGTTACCATTGCCTATTTTCTGGCGCGCAAACGGGTGCCCGGTCGGGATGTGCTAGATGCGCTCGCCATGCTTCCCCTGGCATTACCAGGTCTCGTTTTGGCTTTTGGCTATGTGGCGGCGTTCTCGGCAACGCCGCTCGATGCCCGAATTAATCCCGTCCCGCTGCTCGTCATTGCCTATGCCGTGCGCCGCTTGCCTTACATGGTACGTGCGGCTTACGCTGGCTTCCAGCAAACTAGCGTTGCCCTCGAGGAAGCCGCCATGAACCTCGGCGCCAGTCCCATCAAGGCTCTTTATCAGATCACCTTACCGCTGGTGTTCGCCAACCTTATCGCGGGGGCGGTGCTATGCTTTTCGTTCGCCATGCTGGAAGTAAGCGACAGCCTCATTCTTGCCCTTAAAGAACCGTACTATCCGATAACCAAGGCCATCTACTCTCTTCTGGGGCGAATCGCAGACGGTCCATATATCGCGAGCGCGATGGGGATGTTGGGTCTTTTGCTGTTGGCAGGGAGTCTTTTCATCGCCGGCCGCTTTTTCGGCCGGCGCATGGGCGAGCTGTTTCGAGCCTAAACCGAATGCGTCGCGGGCGTCCCAGCTTTTTCTGAGACGCCACGACGAGTTGGAAGGGGACGGTTCGGATTTTACTTTGCCAGGGAACGAACGTGCCCCAATGCCTGCTTTTGCTCCTCTTTGCTGAGCGATTTTTGCGCGGGCATTTTTCCGGCTCCCTCGGCGATTATTTTGATGAGCTGCTCGTCGGATTTGCCGTTGGTCTCCTTGCCGACGATATTCAAGCCCTTTTCCCCTAAGAGCTTGGCCATGGCAGGATTGCCTTTGCCGTCCGCGCTATGGCATCTGACACAGGACTTTTCATTTCAGTAATAGCGGTACCCGCACTGGAAAGTTGCAATATTTATAATATTAGTATATTAGATATTGCGAATATACTAAAATTATGGCATGCTCCCATTACTCATGAAAGGCGGTTTTCGAAATGCCGGATACTCTTCGGCAATTTAAAGCCAATATTTTTCAAGCGCTGGCGCATCCTACTCGGATTGCGATTGTTGAGGTTCTTCGGGACGGCGAACTTCCGGCTGGAACCATCATCGAGCGATTGGGACTGGAACAAGCCAATGCGTCGCAACATTTTTCCATCTTGCGGGCAAAACAGATCGTCAGCAGCCGCAAAGAGGGCAACCAAGTTTTTTATTCCGTCCGCGACCCGCTGCTAATCGAGGTGCTCGACATCATGAGGCGATACTTTCAAGCCCACGTCGAGGAGGCCATGTCCGTGCTCCAACAAATCGATCTCCTTGATAAGGACGGTGCCGCAAAGTGAATACCACCGCTTCATACGATTGGAATTTTATCTTTAAACATAGGTCCAGAAGAAAAAACCTCCGATAAGCTGTTCGACTCACGCGCTGACCATGGCTGCTCTATTCTCATTTTGCCGCGATAGTGAGCGAGGTTCTGTGGCCGACGGGTTCTTGCTCGCTAACCCGGGTGTCTGAAAATTACGGTGGATCACTGAGGATAAAGGAGAGAGCAGAAAAGAGGAAAATGGTACAGGAGAAGAAAAGAATTCTGTTAATTGGTGAGAGGCCGGACATTGAGCTTTTCGCCATGCTTGGAGAAGAAGGCTACGAGGTTGCTGCCCTTGAAACGCCTCATAGGGCTCGGGCCGTGACTCCTTTATACAAGCCGCAAGTCATCATTGTTCACCTTCGCTACCCCAAAGACATAGCCATACTGGAGGAGTGCTTGGCCCTGGCCGGGAGAGTGCCTGTCATTGCTGCCATTTCTCTTATCGCAAGGCAGCCCCTCGTTAAAGCCGTGAAAGAAAAGGCCGCGTCTTTTGTCGTTCTTCCGGTGAAACCACAAACCCTTAGAGAAACCTTACGGAGCGTGGAGCTGTCTGAGGATGAAGGGCAAGTTCATTCGGCTGGGAAGAAGAGTCTGGACACTGGTTACCCAGGGGAAAAAATAACCTACCCAGGGGATTCTCTTTAGGAGGTGCTGATGACAACAACTGCTTTGATACAAACCGACGAGTGTTCGGAAGGTTTTCCGAAGCGCAGCGAAAATTACAGAATCGCGCCAGCCGGAAAAAAAATCTTACTCATCGACGATCAATGGGATACTTCACTGTTCGTTGCCCTCCAGCAGGAAGGCTATGAAGTCATAGTAATCGAGTCCCCCCAAAAGGCATGGGAGAAGATAAGGTGATGGAGAGAAAAGCACTTTGGATGTTTGTGCTTGTGGGGCTTCTATTATTTTCAGCCGAGTCTGGCTGGGCCCGGCAATGTCCGACGCTGATCAAGGAGGGACGGGACACCCTCTCTAAGATCAATCTGCCGAAAGCGGAGGAAGATAAAATCAAGGCTCTTCTGGACGAGGCGCATAAGTTTCACGATAACGGAGACCATGCTGCATCCGTGAAGAAAGCCAACGATGCATTAGGAACTCTGAAGAAAAAGTAAGGGTTACCGAGACAACGGGCTCTGGAACTTGCAGACTTGATTTCTTTCGCTGAGATTCCGTACTCGAGGGCAGTTGATGAAGCGATAGTAGAACTCCGAGAGCATATTCACGAATTAGACCCACAAACACAGCAAGAAGTCATGGAGCGAATCCGTGGCTTTTCTGATGGACTCGATAAACAAAGGGAAGCGAGACGGATGGATAGGCGATACATGAATAGTTTGGCACCCGTTAGGTTAGCTTTTTTTCGCTGGGAAACAAATGATGGGAGGCCTCCTCTTGGCCTCCCCGTCGTCATGGTCTAGCAAGTCTCGCAAAATTAATTTGGGAGAGAGAGTCTAAATGGGGGCAGATCAAATGTATACAAAACATAATGGGAGTACACATACTTTGCGTGGGGTTTTTCTTTTTTTCATAGGGCTGTTTTTCGTCGTTGGTTGTTCCGAGCAGACAGCCTCGAAACCGCCAGAGGCAGCCGTGCCGCAGAAAGTGACAACCGCGCAGAAGCCGGCTAAATCGGCGCCTTCCAAACCTTCGCAGGTTTCAAGCCTCGAGGCTCTTCAAAAGGGAACTTTGGGCAAAGGTGCTAAGGAGGGTCCTCTCCGAGATGTCAACTTTGACTTTGATCGTTACGATGTTCGCCCGGATATGAGGGACATACTTAAAGGTCACGCCGCATGGCTGAAAGCGAACCCTCAAGTCAGGGTCGAGGTTGAAGGGCATTGTGACGAGCGTGGAACTAGCGAGTACAACCTCGCATTGGGTGCCAAGAGAGCAGAGAGCGTGAAACGTTACCTCATTGATCTCGGAATCTCACCGGATCGTCTTTCGACCATCAGCTACGGCGAAGAGCTTCCTATGTGCAAGGAGCAGAATGAAGCTTGTTGGGCAAAGGACCGGCGCGCGCACTTTGTCGTAAGGGCTGGGCCAACTACATAACTATTGGGGGATGAGCCGATGGCGGGCGGAAATGGGCATGTAAGACAAATTTTGCAGAAAATTGAAAAACACGAAAGCCTGGCTGGTGTCGATCTCAGAAATCTTTATCTCTCCGGCATGGACCTTTCCCACTTGGACCTAAGAGGAGCCAATCTTAAGGGTTGCCGGTTGAGTCATGGAAAACTTGCGGCGAGTGATCTAACCAATGCCGATTTGACCGACACAATGCTGATCAACGCAAGCTTTAAGAAAGCAAATCTGGCCGGCACCGTCTTTCGCGGCGCGATCGTGGTCGGCGCCGATTTTTCTGAGGCCAAGGGCCTGAACAAAGAGCTAATCAGATTCCTGAAAGCTAAGGGGGCTACGGGTCTATAGTGGAAACCATCTATCTCGATAACAATGCTTCAACCAAGATTGATGAGAGAGTTTTCGCCGCGATGCGACCCTATCTCACCAATCATTTTGCTCACCCTTCAAGCCCGCATCTATTAGGGACTAAGGTTCGCGAGAATGTGGAGAGCCGTCGAAAATGATGCGGCGAAAGGCGACAAATCGAGTGCTGTCACATATGAAGTCTCAGGTTGAACTCCCCTTTGAGCCGTTTCATAAACACATTTCGTGAACGCCACTGTGTGTCCACAATTAGTAGTCGGAACCTCCCTTCAGCCGCGCGGGGGAAAACGGTGAACGCAAAAAAGGAACGCGAGCTCTTGGTTGTGGGGCTTGAAAGGCTTTTACGGAAAGAGAGTAAAATCGTAGAGGAGTACCGCGCCCTGGCCGAGATGCTCGAAAGTGTCCCGGTCAGTCTTCTCCTTGACTGGGTTGTCATAGAAGAGGAAGCCCACCACACGATCTTAAGTAACATTATTCACTCTCTCAAGCAGACTGTTCAGAAGGGAAGCGAAACCGGTGCGGATAGCCTGGAGACGGAAAGGGAGACCATGCTCTGCTGGGTCAAAAGGCTCAAACTGAAAGAGCAAACAGTAGTTGCCGATTGTCGTTCTTTGAAAAGCCAAGCCAGGTGGGAGAATGGAGGCGTAGTAGACGCTTTTCTAGATGCGTTGATTATGGACAGCGAAAAACATCAGCGGTTCCTACTGGCCGTCGAAAAGGCAATCGAAAACCTCATGATGAGCCGGCCTCAATGAAGGCACGAAAAGCAGGTGGAAGACTGATTACTTCTAATGAAAACTGGTCGTCACGAGAAATGAAAAGCAAAGACAAGATTGTTTTTATGTTTGTCAGTTTCTCAACATGTGCTCTGATTTATTATTCTTGGTTAGTGCATCTTCCGTTGCGGTGAACGGTCAACAGGCTGTATAGGAAGGTATTCCGTGGTGAGCGTTGTGTAAGTCAGCAAATGATCCGAGAGTCGTGGTACGAACCCTCGCTGTCCAGTGCATTTGTTAAGTGTCGTTAACAAGATATTCTTGCGAACGAGGAGGCCTTTTGGCTGGAATTGCGCATTGACGTTGTTTTCGATCAACTTCGTTGTATCTAGAGAGAATCGCGGCCGTTGTTGACGAGGTGTTTAGTTTAACCGCAGAAGCAATCCGCTTCCACTGTCGGACCTCAAAACTCAATAACTAAAGCTTGGCACTTTGCCCGGCCCTGTCCTCATGGGTATTTTTTCCCTAGGTGTCGATTGTTGTCGACGTTGAACATATCATTCGCCCCGCAATTGCGGGGATTTGCCTCATCGGGAAAAAAGCCGAAAGCCACATGTTCTTTTGAAGGCAGGCCGATAGCGAATTGAGGAGCGTAGAACCGAACCGATGGCCTCGTTGTTTGAATATATATTGGAAACACCTGTCGTCACCGAAGCGTTGAAGGCGGGCGATGATGCGCAAATCGAAGTCCTCGCGCGACAGATCGATGACCGCGCGCGCAAGCGCTTTGGACGTTCCCTGCACATTCGAGAAGTGGACGCCGGGTCGTGCAACGGTTGCGAGTTGGAGATCGGCGCGTTGAATAATCCGTACTACGATCTCGAACGATTCGGTATGCATTTTGTTGCCTCGCCGCGCCATGCCGATTGTCTGCTCGTAACCGGTCCGGTGGCGCGCAACATGGCAGACCCGCTCAAGCGCACCTATGATGCGACACCCGCGCCCAAGATCGTCGTTGCGATCGGCGACTGTGCGCACGATTGCGGCGTGTTCGCGGGCGGTTACGGGGTCGTTGGCCCTGTGTCCGCGATTTTGCCGGTGGACGCCGTCGTGCGCGGCTGTCCACCAGTGCCGCGGGAGATTTTACTGGGCATCCTTGCCGCCTTGGCAAAACACCCTTGACGCCCCAGTTCCAACCCTGCTTTCGCATCAAACGCTATGATCCTTGATTCAACGGCGATGTCCGATTTATTCGTTATCACCTTGGCCTGTTTCAGCGCGGGCGCAATCGGCGCGCTGGTCACGGCGCGCTCGCCCACTCTTGCGCGCGTCGTGGGGCACGGGGGTGCGCTGATTGGAGCCATGGCTGCGCTCGCGTTCGGTTTGGCCGGGTTAGCCGGCGGGAGCATGCGGCTGATGGTTCCCGATTTACTGCCCATCGGGGGCGCCGCTTTCGGCACGGACCGCTTGAGCACGTTTTTTGTAGTGGTCATTGCCGTCGGTGCAATCCCCGCCGCGTTGTATGCGCTTGGCTATACACGAGAGTACACTGGAAAACATTCGCTTGCGGGGATGGGAATCGCATTTAACGTGTTTATTGCAGCGATGATTCTCGTCGCTCTGGCGCGCAACCTGCTGACGTTCCTCGCGCTTTGGGAATTGATGTCGCTGGCGTCCTATTTTTTGGTGATGACGGAACACGAGCGCGAGGACACGGTGCGCGCGGGCTGGATTTACTTTGTGATGACCCACGCGGGATTTGCTGCGTTGTTCCTGGGCTTCCTGCTGTTAGCGCTCGCCACCGGCACCATGGATTTTGCCGATTGGGGTGCGGCGGCGGCGAAACTCGACCCAACCTCACGCAACTTGATTTTTGTTCTGCTCGCGCTGGGCTTTGGGTCGAAAGCGGGCGTCATTCCGCTGCACGTCTGGCTGCCGCGCGCGCATCCTGCCGCGCCCAGTCACGTTTCCGCGTTAATGTCCGGTGTGATGATAAAGCTCGGTGTATACGGCCTCGTGCGCGTCGCTTTTGATTGGCTGGGAACCGGGCCGGTGTGGTGGGGTGGCGCGATCTTGGTCGTTGGCGCGGTCTCCGCGGTGCTGGGCGTGCTGTACGCGCTGGTCGAGCATGATTTGAAACGTCTACTCGCGTATCACAGCGTCGAAAACATCGGCATCATTATGCTTGGTCTGGGCGGGGGAATGTTGTTTCAATTATCTCATTTACCCGGCCTTGCGGCGCTGGCCCTCGTGGCAGGGCTTTATCACACGCTCAATCACGCGGCGTTTAAGAGTCTGCTCTTTATGGGTGCAGGCGCCGTTCTGCACGCGACGCATACGCGCAACATGGAAGAGATGGGCGGCCTGATCAAGCGCATGCCGCAAACGGCGGCGTTGTTTCTGGTTGGCTCAGTCGCGATTGCCGCGCTCCCACCGTTGAACGGGTTCATCAGTGAATGGCTGACG
>JACPFE010000007.1 GCA_016183145.1 Deltaproteobacteria bacterium
CTGGGGATCGGTTGCCTCGATCGTGGCATTGGCCCTCGCGAGTCTTCCAGCGTCTCGCGAGACTCCTCAGGTGTCCATTGTCCCGCGAATTCTAAGACTCACGCCGGAACAGAAGGTCGACTTCGTGCAAGCGTTGAAGTCGGTAAGTGCGCCGCGAGAAAGTGTACGACTTGGTTGCGCTGGTGCGGACGAGCAAGCCTGCGTTCTAGCGGGCGACTTTTTCGACCTTTTTCAGAAGGCGGGTCGGACCGTAAGAAGTGACGGCGTCGAAAGGGTCCACCTCTCTAAACCTAAAGATGGGGTGGCTCTCATCAAGCGCGGCCCTACGATAGCGCCACCACCGCTTGGGTCTGGTGTGTGGGTCCTTCAGACACCGTCGCTGTTGGCTCTGGAAGATGCGTTCAAGGCACTTGGTCTTCCTACGGAGAAAGCCGCCGACGCCACGATGCCGGAAGGTGTGATCGGTGTGTTCATTGGTCCCGGTGTGTAAACCCTTTCTGGACTGCGTCCTAGGGGACGTAAGTCCTAGCCCGACTTTACTACCCTCAGGCTATATTCCCCATATCTCTTAACTGACAAGGTTGCTCTAAGCCGCATCCTACGCGGCTGAGCGGGGCTTTCATGCCCGTGATCGCATGCCCCCTAGGGATGCATTTTGTATGACCTAAGATTATACGAGCTATCATCATTTTCAGTCACCACCGGAGCACTATATATATATGGTATTTCTGACAAGAATACAAGGTCTTGACAATCCAGGGGTGTTTATTGTATGACCTAGTTAGTGGCGAGCCTCATTAAAAAGCTCATCGGCGGCAGGCCGTACTACTACCTGCGCGAGTGTCAGCGCGTCAACGGCAAGCCTAAGATCGTGTGGCAGGAATACATCGGCACCCCCCAGCAATTGGTCCTTAGACTCACCAACCCGCAACCCCAAGAGGGTGTGGTCCGTGAATTTGGTGCGTTGGTTGCCGCCTTCCACATGGCTAAGCAACTCGATATCGCTGCCACCATCGACCGCCATGCCCCCAAGCGCGGCGCTCAAGGCCCTTCCGTGGGGCAGTACCTGCTTGTCGCCTGCCTCAATCGGTGTGTCGCTCCACGCAGCAAGGCCAAGATCGGTGAATGGTATGAGAAGACCGTTCTGCCTCGCCTGCTGAGCACCAAGGTCTCTCAGCTGACCAGTCAACGGTTTTGGGACAACATGGACCGTGTCGACGAAAACGCCATCATCCATATCGAGCGGGAAATCTCTGCCACTGCGGTCTCTCGCTTTGGCCTCGACCTGCGATGCCTGCTTTTTGACGCCACAAACTTTTTCACCTTTGTCGACAGTTTCAACGACCGACCAGAGCTCCCGCAGCGAGGCCACAGCAAGGAAGGACGGGACAACCTGCGTATTGTCGGTTTGGCTCTGTTGGTCACCTGCGACGGTGATGTTCCGCTGTTCCATCACACCTATGCCGGCAACCAGCATGATTCGGTCACCTTCGGCAGCGTGACCGAAGAACTGGCCCAGCGGTGCCGCACCCTTGGTAAGGGTGTCTGTGACATCACTTTGGTCTTTGATAAGGGGAACAATTCCAAAGAAAACCTCGCTGCTGTCGAGCAGGGGCCGTTTCATTTCGTCGGCTCGCTGGTGCCAACGCAGCATCCAAAGCTCTTGGCTATCAAGCGCACGCAAATGCATCGCCTTGACCAGCGCCAACTGCCTGCTGTCTGGTCCTATAGGACACGTCAGATGGTCTTCGGGGTAGAGCGCACTGTGCTGGTAACCTATAACCACCCACTCTACCAGGCCCAACTCAAGACCTTGCGGCGCGAGGTCCGTAAGCGTCAACGCAAGCTCCAACGCCTGCAGGATTGCCTACAGCGCCACGTCGACAAAGTCAGAAAAGGAAAGAAGCCAACGCTCCAGGGGACGCGCAACCGAGTCCAGGCTATACTTGCCGGGCGGCACATGAAGGAACTTTTCACTGCCACCGTCAAGATGGGTAAGGGTCAGTTCCCCAGGCTCCAATGGACCTTCAAAGACAAAATATGGAAGAAACTTGACGAAACACTTCTCGGCAAGACGCTTCTCTTTACCGACCGCGACGACTGGAGCGACGAACAGATTGTTTGCGCCTACCGCAGCCAGTCCCACGTGGAAGCGGCCTTCCGGCGCATGAAGGACCCGCGCTTTCTCACTTTCCGCCCCACGCACCATTGGACCGACCAAAAGCTCAGGGTCCATGCCTTCTATTGTGTACTGGCTTTGATGATCCTGAGCCTGCTGCGTCGCAAGCTCGCCCAGGCTGGCATTCACATGAGTGTCGTCCGAATGATCGAGCGGCTCGCAGACGTACGCGAGATCGTCACCCTCTACTCGGCACCCAAAAAAGACGCCCCACGGGTGCGGACCATCCTTTCCAAACGTGATGCCGAACAAACTGCCATGTTAGAGGCGCTCGACCTTTCAAGTTACCTCCCCAAATAGGTCATACGTTGTTAAATGGCTCCCCGCCGCGCCAACACTGAGTCAAATGGAGATTCGCGACGCCAGGGTGGTAAAGTCGGGCTAGCAGCCAGTACGGCCTGCACTGTGGCCGGGACCTGAATGCTTTCAATCGGTTTCGCAAGACGATAATTCCCCCGCTCGCCAATCAAGACATTTGTCTCCACCAGCGTTCGAACGCTTTCCTCTAGGAAGAGCGGGTTCCCGTCGGTCCGAGCGATCAATAGTTGCTTAAGCGGCTGAAGCGCTGCGTCGTCTCCGATCACAGCCCTGAGAATCTCCCCTGTGCTCTCGGGAGGCAACGGGTCGATGCGAACTTGCGAGTAGTAGGTTTTGCTTCCCCAACCATGCTGATACTCCGGCCGGTAATTAACCAGCAGTAGCAGCCGCGCAGCAGGAAGGCTCTCAATCAAGCTGTCCAGAATCGCCTGGGTCTCCGAATCGATCCAGTGCAGATCTTCGAGAACCAAAAGCAGGGGCTGAACCTGGCTCTCTCGCAATACGAGCCGCTTGATCGCCTCCAGAGTACGCTGGCGGCGCTGGGGAGGATCCAAGCTCTGCCACGGTTGGTCCTCCCCCGCGACATCTAAAAGTGCCAGAAACACGGGCAGCGAAGGCTCCAAGGCTTTGTCCAGCGTCAAGAGCTTGCCGGTAACTTTCTCACGGATCCTGCGCGCGTCGTTTCGGTCTTCAATCGCAAAGTACGCCTTGAGCAGGTCGATGACGGGAAGATAGGCAGTGGCTTTGCCGTAAGAGACCGAACCGCTTTCAAGGATGAGCCAGTCTACCGTGCGACGGGAATGGGTGAACTCCCAGAACAAACGAGACTTGCCCACCCCTGGTTCTCCGACAAGGGCTACCACTTGGCATAACCCTCGGCGAGACGCAGGACATCACCAGTCATCAGGTTCGAGCCCGGCATCGCCATCTGCTCCATCCGAGCGGCAAGGTGTGTGGTCTGCCCGACGGCCGTGTAGTCCATGCGGAAATCGCTTCCGATGGAGCGCACCACAACCTCCCCTGAGTTCAAGCCGACTCGAATCTGAATCGGAATCCCTTCGCTCCGCTGTACTTCTCCCGCATAGCGTTTCACCGACTCCTGCATACGCAACGCTGCATAGCAGGCCCGCACGGCATGATCCTCGTGAGCCAGCGGCGCGCCAAACAGCGCCATGATCCCATCGCCCATGACCTGGTTGACGGTTCCCTCATAGCGGTGCACGGCCTCCATCATGTGTTCCAGCACTGGATCGAGAATCTTTCTTGCCTCCTCTGGATCGCGATCAGCGAGCAACTCCATGGATCCTTTCAAATCCGCGAACAAAACCGTAACCTGCTTGCGCTCGCCTTCCAAAGCACTCTTGGAAGTGAGAATTTTCTCGGCGAGATGCTTAGGCGTGTAAACTTCGGGAGACGAGAACCTCGTGGCAACTTGCTGAGCAGAAGCGAGCGGTTGCCCGCAACCTCCACAAAACTTTTCTCCCGCTTCGTTTGAAAACCCGCAGGAAGGACAAGCGAGGTTGAACGACAAGCCGCACTCCGCGCAAAAGCGCCGGCCTTCACGATTCTCAGCCTGACACTTCGGGCAGCGCATTAACGTAACTCCTTCGACTCAATCGCAACATTGTGAGTACCGGTGTCATGAGAGCTGTTGAAGCAGTGCCTTTGCTTCTTTCAAGTCGGCGGTGTCAAATCCCTCGGTGAACCAGCCGTAAATCTCGGACAAGAGCGTTCGGGCTTCTTGTTTCTTACCTTGGCGTTGCCACAGCCGACTCAAGCTCATCGCTGCGCGCAGCTCCAATGACTTGGCGCTCTGGCCGCGGGCAATTTCGATGCCCTGCCGAAGACAGGCCTCGGCCTCTTGGACTCTCGACTCTAGATTCTGAACTCCAGACTGTAACAGTAGCTCCCCCTTGATTCGATACAACTCCGCCTCGTAGAAACGAATACCGACGATTTGCACTCGAGCCAGTTCTTCGGTAACGATCCTGAGCCCCTCGTCGATCTGTCCTTCTTTTTTACACGCCTCGGCCAGGAGCGTAACATGGTAGGACAGTTCGCGCACGGCCACCGTGATCGGCCGGCGCATCTTCAAAATACCCTCCTGCCCTTTCCCCTGCTGGACCAAGAGCCACCCCTGGAAAAAATTTCCCTGGTGCAACCAGCGCGTTAATCCCTGCTCAGTCGCCAATGTCATAGTTGTCTCTAAACGATCTTGGACGAGCTGCCTCTCGCCACGCTGTTGATGAACCCAAGCCGAGTAGTACAGCGCAAACGCCAGACTGTTTGGGTGAGATAACTTCTGGGCTAAGGCCAACGCCTCATCGCTTCTCTGCAGAGCTTGGTCTGGATAACCAAGCAGGCAAAGCATCATGGCCGCATGCCTCAGGCTACACACTCCGGGATCATGCCCGCCGTAGAGAAAAGCATGCTGGCGATGTTGCTCGGGATCGTAAAGCTCGATACCTCGTTTTGAGTGAGTCAGGGCGGCGGAAAACTCCCCGAGATGAGACAGGTTCGCCCAGAGTTCGTGGTGAGCCTCTAAGATGAGCGCCGGATCTCGCGAGCGTTCGGCCGAGGCCAAGAGCTGTTCTCCCAATTCACGCCCCATATTGAGTTCCCCTCGGGTGTCGTACACCCTCGCCAGTCCCCATAACACGGGAAAGAGTTGAGGTGTC
This sequence comes from Deltaproteobacteria bacterium, assembly GCA_016183145.1. GTDB lineage: Bacteria > Desulfobacterota > Binatia > UBA9968 > UBA9968 > JACPFE01. The sequence continues at coordinate 5,176 of JACPFE010000007.1, forward strand.
TCCCCTAACCGCTCGCATAGCTCTCGTGCTTCCGTGTAGA
>JACPFE010000238.1 GCA_016183145.1 Deltaproteobacteria bacterium
CAGCCGATGCCGTTGATCACCATCACCTCATGAGGCTGAAGGTTCAGCTCCACGAGCGCCTGTTTCAATGCAGTCAGGATTCCAAAATCGCCGCAGCCCGGACACCAGTCGGGATCTACTTTGCCTTTGAAGTCCTTGACGGTCAGCGGAGCTGGATCGCGTCGCTCCTTTATAGGGCTGCGCACCTCGCGATCAGAAACACTAGGCGATACGCTCATAAGTCACTCCTTGTTCCAGTTCCCCCTCACCCTAGCCCTCTCCCGCAAGGGGAGAGGGAACCTGTAACGTCTCCCCTCCCTCGATGGGAGGGGATTAAGGGGAGGGTGATTCATGTCAACACATTTATTGCTGTCACTATAGTTCCGAGCTGACTAGAAACCAGACACTCGAAACTAGAAACTATTCCTAAACCATGATCTCATGCACCGGCACGTATTTATTGGTGGTCCCCGCCAAAATCGCTTTAACTCCGTCGACGATATGATGCGGCATGAAGGGCTCGCCGTCGTATTTACGAATGTGCCCGTCGGCGACGATGCTGGTTTCGGAGCGCAGGTAACGGGCGAACTGCCCGCTGTAGTTGTTCTCCACAATGATGAGCTTCTTACACTTGGAAACTGTCGCCGTGATCGCTTCGCTATGGAGTGGAACCATCCATTTAACCTGCAAATGGTTCGCGGCGATGCCTTCCTCGTTCGCCAACTTTTGCACCGCCTCGCGAATGACTCCCTCGGTGGAGCCCCAACCGAGCAAGGTGACTTGCGCGTTGTCAGGACCGAACAGTCTCGGTGGCTCCAGGAGCGGCAAGATCGCTTCCATTTTGCGCATGCGCTTCTCATGCATGGCCTGGCGCTTGTGCGGGTTAGTAAATTCGTCGCTGATGAGCACGCCCTCCTCATCATGTTCATCCGTCGCCACGACATGCGTGTAACCCGCCGTCCCCGGCAGCGCCCGAGGAGAGATGCCGCTATCGGTAAGCTGGTAACGGTTATAGACGCCGTTGGCCGGAGGAACGCTGCCATTGAGGCCGATCACTTCGCCTCTGTCGATTGGGACGTCAAAATTCAACTCGGCGGGATCCACACTGGAGCGGCCTTCGGAAAGCAATAGATCTGAAATGATGATGCCCGGACACTGGAATTTGTCCACGAGGTTAAAAAGCTGCGGCACTGTCTTGAAGCAGTCGGCGATATTGGTTGGCGCGACAATAATGCGCGGGTAGTCGCCCTGCCCCGCGCCCATCACCTGCCAGAGATCGCCCTGCTCGGTTTTGGTCGGCACGCCTGTGGCGGGACCGGCGCGCTGAACGTTGATACAGACGACCGGTATCTCCATCATCGCGGCCGATCCCAGTGCCTCACTCATCAGCGCAAAACCGCCGCCCGAAGTAGCGCACATCGCCCGGCATCCTGCATGGGCCGCGCCGATGGCCATGTTGATGACACCCATCTCGTCCTCGACCTGGCGCACCATGATGCCCAACTGGCGCCCATGTCGGGCCATCCAGTGAAGCACACCGGATGCGGGGCTCATAGGATAGGCACAGTAAAAGCGCACGCCCGCCGCCGCGCCTCCCATCGCCAGCGCCTGGTTGCCTTCGAAGAACGCCAACTTCTTTCCGGTGTCGGGCAGCGAAAATGCGAACGGCTTGAAATGCGCACCAGCGTAGTCGTAACCGGCGCGGGCCACGCCGACGTTTTCCGCAATGACGGTTTCCCCTTTTCTTTTGAACTGTAGAGTGAGGATGTCTTCGAGGATCTTGAACTCGACGCCGATCAAGCGCAGCACCGCCGCTAACGCAATGGTGTTTTGAACCAGATCTCCTCTGATGTTCGGCGCCAGCTCCTTCACCGAAAAAGGACATAGCTGGACGCCGGCTGCAACTTCGCCCGGCTTGATCTTATCGCCGTTGTAAAGGACAAGAGAACCGGATTTCATCAAGCGGAGATGGCGATTCATCGTGTCCTGATTGAGGGGAATCAATATGTCGAGCTTGTCGCCGAAGCTGAGAACCGGGGCGTCGCTGGTGCGAAGGGTGAGGAAAATGTGGCCGCCGCGAATGATCGACTGGTAGGCGTTGTAAGCGTTTAGGTGGAGTCCCCGGCGAACAAAGATCCGCGCCAGGATATCGCCGGGTGTGGCGATTCCCTGGCCTGCCGCACCACCGATTGCGATTGCCAGATCAACCTTGGCCATGCCGATTTCCTCCTGGGCGAATATTGCCGTGCGGTCACTTGGCTGAAGCAACATCCATGGCAGGAAGCTTCGCCAATATTTGATTCATTTCCTGCGCCGAAAAGGCTCTCATGGTCTGGGTCCGAATATTTCCCAGGGAGCCCATGCTGGCCGCGAAAGCGGTCATCGTCTCATCGTCAGGGGCCTCCGCTGTAAAAACCGCGTCGAAAGCGCCCAGGGTCCAGTAGATATCCTTAATTTTGATTCCCAGGTTTGCCGCGGCATTCATCAGCCCTTTGGCTCTCTCGGTGGTTTGCCTGATGTGACGGATGCCTTGATCGGTAAAATTGACGAGGGCAATGTACGTTGCCATTCAAACCTCCCTTCCGTCAGAGCACACAAGCGAAGAAGCCAGCCTCCCTTGCGAAAATCGCAAAGGCAACTGGCTTACTTTCATTCCGTTCCCCGCTCAAAAACTGCGTCGGATCCTTTTTTCAAGCCTCAAACTTGATAGAAGGTCAAAGTTGGCGGCGGCTTCGGTCAATCGTTATCGACTAATAAACCCTACAAGCCGTCGCGACGACTGTCAAGTGTGGAGCCCCACGGCCTTACGGCCGTGGCACCTCTCCACACGCGTCGTAGGGCGGAACCCTCCGACCTTCGTCGGCCGTAGCCGACTTCGGACGGCGAAGGCCGAAGCGCACCCTCCTTCGCCAAGGCGACGGAGGGTACCCACCTCGCATTCATCCACGGGCTTACACCCGTGGCTTTCTGCGAAGGAGGGTAAACCTGTATCCGCAAACCCCATGGACTTGATCGCTAACGCTAGAAATGTTTTGCTACGGCTTCGCGAATCAACCTTCTCCGTGAGCGCGGCTCGGAGGTGTCCATGTTCGATTTCCTTTTTCCTAACCATCCATTCGGCGGTCATACGTTGCGCCTGGTCGCTCAGGCGCAGCAAGGCGGCGGCGATGTCTTCGACATCGCGCGGGCGATGAAAGGCGTCGAAGCCGGCGACAAGGACGCCTGGGAGCGCGCCTGGCTGGAGCTGGCCGAGAAGACCGACGCGAGAGCCAAACAAGCGCTCGCCGCCGGCCATCAACGCACCGCCGAGCAATATTTTTTTCACGCCAGCAATTATTACCGGATGTCGGATGTGCTTTTGACGATCGCCGAGGAGCCCAAGCGCCGCGAGCGCTTCCGCAAGGCGCAAGAGAACTTTCGCGCGGCCCTTAAGCTCCATGAGCCGGAGATCGAAGTCGTCACGGTGCGTTGCGGTAACGAAGAATACGACGGCTATTTCTCTCATCCGGTGAATCCGAAACCGGGGAAATGGCCCGCCGTGCTCTTTCTCGGCGGGGCGGATGCCTACGCCGAGGAAATTTATTTCGGCGGCAAACAAATGTTGGACCGAGGCTGGGCCATGCTACTGGTCGATACGCCAGGCCGCGGCTCTTCCATTTACCTCAAAGGCATCAAGACCAGGCCGGATTACGAGGTTCCGGGGAAAGCCTGCATCGATTATCTGGTCTCGCGACCGGAAGTCGATCCGAACCGAATCGCACTGCTGGGCATCAGCATGGCGGGCTACTACGCGCCGCGCGTAGCGGCATTCGAGAAGCGGCTCAAAGCGCTCATCGCCTGGAGCGGCTGCTACAGCGTGCTCGACGATCTCTACGACTTTTGCGCGCACCTGCAGCCGGTTTGCCAAAGGCTCCTGGGCGGCGTGAGCCATGACGAAGCGCGCCGGCAGTTGAAAGACTTCACGATGGCGGGAATCGCGAAAAATATCACCTGCCCGACGCTGATCACCCACGGCGACAAGGACACATTGATGGCGCTGGAAGGCGCGAAGAAACTCTTCGCCGAGATCGGCGCCAAGGACAAGACGCTGAAAATTTACGATCAATCCGACGCGGGCGGCAGGATTCATTGCAGCCACGACTACTGGGCGCATAATTTGCCGTATATGCTGGATTGGTTGGAAGAGCGGCTGTAGGAATTGGAGTGATGGAGTAGTGGAGTGTTGGAGTAATGGGTTTTCGGAAAACTGCTGGACTCTTACTTGAGCATAGAGTTATCGCATCATTCCCGTTCCGATCCCTTCCCCCTTGACGGGGGAAGGTTAGGATAGGGGTGCGATTTACTTGATTGCATGTGCAGCACCCCCATCTTAATCTTCCCCCGTCGAGGGGGAAGAAACCGGACCTCGGAGCAAGAAATCAACAAAGGAGCTAGTCCGCATGGCAACCAACGCAATCAACTGGCACAAAGAAGTCGATGTCATAGTCGTCGGCTACGGTGCGGCGGGAGGAATTTCCGCGATCACCGCGCACGACGCCGGCGCGAAAGTACTCTTGATCGAAAAGATGCCGCATCCCGGCGGCATCTCGATGCTGTCCGGCGGTGGCGTTGCCTTCGCGCGCAACGCCGAGGGCGCTTTTCAGTACTTGAAACGCACCTGCAACGGCACCACGCCCGACGACATCCTGCGCAAGATGGCCGAGGAGATGGTCGGTATGATCGACTGGGTTAAAGATCTCGCCAGAGTCAGCGGCACCGAACCCTCCCAGACCGAAGTGCGCGGCCACGGCACCTATCCCTTTCCCGGCACCACCGACATCGATTCGATCAAGCTCAAAGATTTTCCGGCCTATTCGGAATTTCCCTGGGCCAAGGGGCTGCGCGGCGGCGCGCGGCTATTCAAAGTCGTTTACGATAACGTCAATCAGAGAAACATCGAAGTGATGCTCGCGACTCCGGCCAAAGAACTGATCACGGGCGCGAACGGCGAAGTCCTGGGCCTAACCGCCGAGCGCGAAGGCCAATCGATCCATATCAAGGCGAGAAAAGGTGTGATCCTCGCCTGCGGCGGTTACGAGAACGACGATGCGATGAAACTGCAATATTTCGAAGCGCAGCCGGTCTATCCCGTCTATCTCGGCAACACCGGCGACGGCGTCAAGATGGCGCAGAAGGCCGGCGCGGCGCTCTGGCATATGTGGCATTTCCACGGCGGCTACGGCTTCAAATTCCCCGAGCTGCCCTTCGCGATTCGCCATGTCTGGGCCGGACCGCGCAACGAAAATCGCAAGATGATCTGGATCGCCGTCGATAAATTCGGCAAGCGCTTCATGGACGAGTACCCACCCGCGCCCCAGGACACCGGCACGCGCGCGTTGGAGTATTACGACGCCGACATTCAGGATTATCCGCGCATCCCCTGCTACTTGATCTTCGACGAAGAAGGACGCAAGCTCGGCGCCATCGGTATTCCCATCGTCAACGACGAGCGCTACGACGCGAGTTGGAGCGAAGATAATCTTGCAGAATTGAACAAGGGCTGGATCAAGAAAGGCAACAGCCTCGAAGAAATCGCGGGGCAAATCGACGTGAACCCAAAAATTCTAAAAGCGACCGTCGAGCGCTGGAACTCACTCTGCAACGAAGGGCGGGATACCGATCACAAACGGCCGCCAAAAACCATGATGCTCATCGCCACGCCACCCTTCTACGTCGTCGAAGCCTGGCCCATCGTGAACAACACCCAGGGCGGCCCGGAGCATGACGTCAAGCAGCGCGTCCTCGACATCTACGCCAAGCAGGGCTTCGACAGCATCGACGGCGCGGACCTGCGCGGCCGGCTGCGCTGGTACGGGCTCTACACCCAGCGGGCCGAGGGCATCCCCGGCGGCCGGACCGCCGTGCTGGAGCCGCACGAGCTCGAGGCGCCGTACTTCATGCTGCGCGTCCGGATCGACGGCGGCCAGCTCAGCGCGCGGCAGCTGCGGGTGGTCGGCGAGATCGCCACCGAGCTCGGCCGCGACGTCGCCGACGTCACCGACCGGCAGAACGTCCAGCTGCACTGGATCCGGATCGAGGACGTCCCGGAGATCTGGCGCCGGCTCGAGGAGGTCGGCCTGCACACCACCGAGGCCTGCGGCGACTCCCCGCGCGTGATCCTCGGCTGCCCGCTCGCCGGGGTGGCCGCCGACGAGGTCCTCGACGCCCGGCCGGCGATCCGGGAGGTGGTCGCGACCTACCTCGGCGACCCGGCGTACGCGAACCTCCCCCGCAAGTTCAAGACGTCGATCAGCGGCTGCTCCAGCCACTGCACCAACCACGAGATCAACGACCTCGCGCTGGTTGGCGTCGTGCACCCCGTGCTCGGACCCGGGTACGACGTGTGGGTCGGCGGCGGCCTGTCCACCAACCCCAAGCTCGCGGTCCGCCTCGGCGCGTTCGTCGAGCCGG
>JACPFE010000222.1 GCA_016183145.1 Deltaproteobacteria bacterium
AATCGGGAGTCAGAGTACTTTTTCATCCGAAAAATTAATAAGTGACAACTCGTTGATTGAAGGAGTAAACTTCGTGCTACTGTGAATTCAGTGAAACCACAAGCGCTGGCAGTATACTCGTTGGTTCGCCGGCGCATGGTAGGTTGACGGAGAGGGAAGATGACGCTCGCAACGCTCGTTGAGTATGCTCAGACCAGCTTTGGGGTGCCAATTCCTCCCGCCGACGAGCCACCTGACCTGACGCTCCCCGCCCCCCGTCTTCCGCCCAGGCCGCCCATTCCTGACTGGCTTCGCACGCGACGACCCGAACAAGAAGCGCCGGCCGATCGAGCGCACCCGTGGCAAATTCATGACACCGTCCCGCCTCCGCTTCCGCCTCCGAACGTTGATGCTGTTGGAGCCGACGCACTGGCGTTCTACCTTCCCTTTCATTTCTACAGCGATGGCTGGGGTATCTATATCCGCGAGTCCGGTGTCAAGTATCTCGCTTGCGTCCTGAAAGATGGCGCCCTTATTCCAGGCGACGAACACTATCTGGCGACGGCCGAGGAGATCCTTTACCATCACGAGATGTGGCACGCTGCGGCCGAAGTAGCATGCACTCGCGCAGAGCTATTGGCTCGCCGCTCCATGTACAGGGAGTACTTCCGCGAGAGAGACGCCGCAGAGCATGAGGAAGCGCTCGCCAACGCGAACGCCATTCGGCAGTGCCTACGCTTTCCCGACGCTCCCATGCGCTCGCAGCTCGAACACTGGATGCGGCGGCAGGGGCCGGGCTATTCCGACTACGCCCGGTGGTCGAAGACGCCCGCTTTCGCGCGCGGCCGAAATGCGTCAGCCCGATTCATGACCCGCGCGTTGCCAAAGCCGGTTCCAAAGGTGGCCGGAGCGCCACATGACTTTCTGTATCGTGGCGCTGCATCGTATCCGAGCATGCCCGTTGCGCGGGTCCTCGATGTTGAGTCTAGCGGTGCGTCGGTCGTGCGTCCCTTTCCCAAGGAGTTTGGCTTACAGGTTCTCGTGTACACGAGGGATCACGACCCTCCGCACTTCCACATCTTTCTGCCGTCAGAGGGCAAAGAAACGCGCTATCTGTGGCCCGGGCTCGTGCCATATGAAGGCGATCCACGTCTCACCGGCTCGAACGAGAAGGCGTTTCGCCGATACTGGAACAATCATGGACAAGGAATCGTGGCGAAGCTGGAGACTGTATATCAAAGGGGCGTCGGCTAACGTGAGGCTTGAGACAGACATTCCGCGACGCTCGCAACGCTTGCGAGCCTCGGCTGCTCGGCCTTTTCGTTCGTCCGAGTCGCTTGGCTTGGAGTGTTCGCAGCCGCTCGGCGTTGGATGATTTACCAACTCAACGCCAGACCATTGGCGATTCTCGCGCTGGTAGGCTGTCACATGAGGATGGCGACGCCGAGCAAACTACTGGATCTGGCGGGGACCTTCGGCGCCGCAGTCACCTTACATCGAGGGCGGCCTTGATGGCTTGGTTCAGTTCCTCGAGTTTGCTGGCGTCGCACGCCCCCATCAGCCGCTTCAAACGGCGGCGCGGAACGGTGAGTGTGTTGTCAAGATTCGCAACGCACGGGACGGGCAATCCTTGCCGCCGGCCAAGAGCCACCTCGGTTGGGAGTTGACGGGCCGTCCGGGTAACGAGCGCGACTACGATTCCACCGATGTTATCGAGAACTGCATCCCGGGTCAGGATTACGACAGGTCGGCTGCCGACTGGCGGGGGCAATTCGGCCCACCAGATCTCCCCACGCTTCACGCGTCGTCGGCCTTCCAGGCGGGAACATGCGGTAGTTCGCCGAGCAGTGCCGTCTGTGTCTCGGCGACTTGGGTCGCGTCGAGGTCCGTGATAGCGGCGGCTTCGAGATACTGCCGGACCGCTTCCTCCACGAGCGCGCACACATCGCGGCCTTGTTTTGCGGCGAGATTCCGAAGCTGCTCTTCCACGCTGCCGGGTAGTTCAATGCTCATGGCGCGATTCTATACCGGTACCGTGGGTGCTTCAACGGGCATCGCGCCATCGATGCGGTTCCCTTCAGTCACCGCATCCTACGGGTTGACGCTGAATTATCCCCGTCAACTCAAAACGTCTTCGCCGTCTCGGGGCGCCAACTGGCGAGGCGGGATTCGAGTTGCTTAACCGCAAGAGTGAGAATCACCGAGAGCGCCATGAAGATGGCGACGCCAACGAAGACGACATCGACTTTGTAATTGGTTGCGGCGGACGCGATCATGTAGCCTAGGCCCTGGCTTGAACCGAAAAACTCGCCGACGACCACTCCTAAAATCGCCCGGCCGATGGCGAGCCGCAATCCCGCGATGATGTACGGCAACGAATTGGGCAGGACCACGACCTTCATCAATTGCCACTCATTGGCGCCGAAGGAGCGCACGACATTCACCAGCACTCGGTTGACGTTTTTGACTCCGGCGTAGGTGTTGATCAGCAGCGGAAAGACGGCGCCGGCGAAGACAATCACGATCTTCGACCAGATGCCGATGCCGAACCAGAGAATCATGAGCGGCAACCAGACGATGCGCGGGCTGGCATTGAAAGAGGTCACGTAGGGGTCCAACAGCGCTTCCAGCGTCTGCGATCTGCCCATGAGCAGGCCTAGCGGCAGCCCCACGACGATGGAGAGGCCGAGCCCGGCGAGAAAGGCGATGGCGCTCACGTAAAAGTGTTTTTCGATTTCCCCGTTAATCAGCAGTTGCTGGAAGGCGGCGGCGACTTTCGATGGAGTCGTGAAGAAAAGCGCCATTCCTTTCGGCAGCGTATACCACAGAGGAACGCTCTCCCACAGCGCGAGCAAGATGACGATGAAGCCGGTTCCCAGGATGAAAGACTCGTGTTCCGTGCAGAAGGTCTTGAGCTTCATCAGCGCACCTCTTCGCCCGCCCGCCAGGGCGCAACGGTCAACTCCAACCGGCGCATCGCTTCGGTCAGCACCACGGCAATGACCGACAAAATGATGATACCGACAAACATGTCCGGCAGACGGTAAGTGTCGCCCGCCTGGGAAATGGCAAAGCCGATGCCTTCGGAAGCGGCGTAAAACTCGCCGACGATGATGCCCACCAGACCGCGCCCGATGGCGAGCCTTGCCCCGGCGATGAGGTAGGGCATCGTGCTCGGCAGGATGACCTTGAAGTAGAGGTCTTTGTCGGTGCCGCCGAAAGATCGAATGACGTTGATCAGCAGCGCGTCGGTGGATTTTACCCCGGCGAAAACGTTGAAGACGAAGGGAAAGACCGAGAGCAGAAAGACCAGCGCCGCCTTGCCCAGCACGCCGACGCCGAAAACAATGATCAGGAGCGGCGCCAAGGCGACCAGCGGGCTGGCATACATCGCGGTCAAGAACGGGTCGAGGGCGTATTCGACTCTGCGCCGCCAACCCATGACGAGGCCCAAGGGGATGCCGACGATGACCGCGAAACTGAAACCCCAGAGAAACGCCCGGCTGCTGATCGCCAGATCGTGCCACAGCTTGGCGCCTTGGACTTGTTCTTTGAACGCCTCGGCGATGAGCGAGGGTTTCGTGAAAAAGAAGGGGTTGACAGGGAAAACGTAAGTCAGCAGCAGTTCCCAGGCCGCCACGAGAAAAATCACCGAGAACACTCCCAGCACAAGCCGGCGATGCTCCGTGTAATAATCTTTCGCGTTCATCTTCTACTTCCGGGGATCAGCTCTTCTTTCAGCACTTCCCAGATCCGCGACTTGATCTCGTTGAATTCGGGCGTGAGCCGCATCTCGTAATCCCGCGGGCGCGGCAGATTAATGTCGATGATCTGCTTGGTCCGGCCCGGCCTTGCGGTCATGACAATGACCCGATCGGAAAGATACGCCGCCTCTTCGATGCTGTGGGTCACAAAAAGCACGGTCTTCTTGGTCCGCTCCCAGATTTGCAGCAGCTCTGCCTGCATCAAATCGCGCGTCTGGGCGTCGAGGGCGGCGAATGGTTCATCCATCAGCAGCACCTCCGGTTCGGTCGCCAGCGCCCGCGCCAACCCCACGCGCTGTTTCATGCCGCCGGAAAGTTCATGGGGATAGTGGCGCTCGAAGCCATTCAAGCCGACGAGCTTGATTAGCTCCATCGCCCGTTGGGTACGTTGGGCCGCGGCGACTCCTTTGAGTTCCAATCCCAGTTCGACGTTCGCCGTGACGGTTCTCCACGGGAGCAAACCGAACTCTTGAAAGACCATGGCCCGCTCCTGCCCGGGCCCCTTGATCGGCGTGCCGTTCATCTGCATGTGGCCCGAATCGGGTCTGACCAGGCCCAGGAGCATGTTGAGGAAAGTGCTTTTGCCGCAACCCGAAGGGCCGACGATGCTGACGAACTCGCCTCGCTCGATTTCGAAACTGAGATTGTTGAGCGCGGTGACCGGATCGCGGTTCTTCGATTTGAAAACCAAAGTGATGTCGTTGGCGCGGATGAACGGAGGCATCTTCGCTAGCGGCCGGCGCACCTTGAAGCCTTGGTTCGGTTTATTGCGAAAGTCCGAACACCAGGCGAGTCGGCCTGAGCGATGTTTAGATGATCGCCGGCACGGCTGTCAAGCCATAGACACAGGCGGTAGTGGTTCAGTTTGATTTCAACGCCGCATCGAGGTAGGGGCCTATGTGCCTTCCGAACGGGCAACCACATAGGGTTACCCCTACTTAGGGTGCCCGGGGAATGTCCTTTTGCCCGTCCGCTAACCTGCGCGCCGAAGTAAGAAAGCCCGTGTGGGCGACCATGCGGTGCTGGGGCCGGGCGCTCATTCCTTTGAAATGCCAGAAGCGCATCAAGCTCTCGCTGGTTTCGATACAAGCAAAGCGGTTGTCGTCCCGCAACGCGTCCACCAGACTTTTAACTTGCAGCACCGTCGGTAGATAGCAGAGTAGAACACCGCCGGGCCGTAGCGCTCTCCAGGCCGCGTCGATCACCGCCCAAGGCTCCGGCAGATCGAGAACCACACGGTCGACATCGGTTTCGGCCAATTCGGCGGCCACGTCGCCGATCTTGACCGTCCAGTTGGGGGCGGGGCCAAAGTAGCGGGCGACGTTTTTTTGCGCCAGATCGGCGAAGTCCTCGCGGACTTCGTACGAAATGAGCTGCCCGTCATCGCCGATCGCGCGGAGAAGCGCCATGCTCAGAGCGCCAGCGCCGACGCCGGCTTCGACGACGCGGGCGCCGGGAAACAGGTCGGCCCAGACTAGAATCGGGCCGATGTCTTTGGGGTAGATGACCTGGGCGCTACGCGGCAGATTGGGGATCAGTTGCGGCAAGCTGGGACGAAAAACCAAGAACGGTTCGTTGACCGAAGAGCGCACGGCAGTACCTTCGTCGTGACCAATGATATCGGCCGCGGCGATTTTTCCACCGCGGATGGAAATCGGCCGGCCGGGTTCGAGGCGGGCGAGATACTCGCGCTCCTTGCGGTCGAGAAGCACGACAGGTTCCCCTTCTCGCAGCGGTCCTTTGCGGTATTTGGCGTCCACCTTTGCGCGCGTCGGGTTATTTGACGGTATAGGCGCCGTAGCCTTTTTTCCTTAACTCTTCGACCAGCTCGCGGACTTCTTGTGAACGATTGAGATCGCCGACCAGCAAGGCGTCGGGAGTATCGACGACGACGGCGTTCTCAAGGCCCAGGAGCACCACCAAACGATCGGGCGCGTGGACCAGGCAGTTCTTGGCACCCAAGCCGAGCCAGCGGCCGTTGCCGGCGTTGCCCAAAGAATCTTTATGCATCATCCGATGCACCGCCGCCCAACTGCCGACGTCGCTCCAGCCGAAATCCGCCTCCAGAGTCAGGACGCGCCCTTCGGCGCCGGCCGGTTCGAGCACCGCGTAGTCGATGGAGATGGTGGCCATTTTTTTGTATTCCCGCGCGATAACCGAGCGAAGCTTGGGACTGCTGAGCGACTTTTCCACAGCCGCTTTGCCGATGGCATCAAGCCCCCTGGCAATCTCCGGTTGATAACGAGCGAGGAGATCGAGAAGCGTCGCCGCTTTCCAGACGAAGATACCGCTGTTCCATAACGAGCCTTGGCGCATGAGTCGCCGGGCCACCGCGACGGCCGGTTTCTCCGTGAATCGTTTTACGCGAAAAGCTCCGTTCCCGCTCCTTGCGCCGAGGGCTCTACTTTTCACGATATAGCCGTAGCCGGTTTCCGGATAGTCCGGCCGAATACCTACGGTAATGAGTTTGTCATGCCGTTCGGCCAGATCGCAGGCCGCTCTCAGGGTGCGCTGAAAGGCCTTCACGTCGGCGACCCAATGATCGGCGGGGAGTACAATCATGACCGCGTTAGGATTCCTCTTGACCACTTCCAGCGCGGCCAAACCGATGCAAGGGGCGGTATTTTTCCCCTGCGGCTCGGCAAGAAAGTTTCTTGCAGGCAGCGCGCGCAGTTCTCTGCGGGCAGCGCGGAGTTGTTCCACGACCGTTACCACCAGGGTTTGATTTCGCCCGCCGAGGGGGAACGCGCGCTCCGCGGTCTCGGCGAGCAGGCTCTTCGGGCTAAGTATCTTGAGCAACTGTTTGGGCCGTTGCGACCGGCTTAGCGGCCAGAAGCGCGTACCTTTGCCGCCGGCGATGATGACGCTGTAGCAATTCCGCATCATGGATTATTTCCGCTGCACGAGAATAACAATTATAGTACGGTAGGAGCTATGGGGGATCAAGTAGAGCGCGTTCGAGTCGAATCTTGGGCAGTCCCATCTGACGCCGACGCGGTTCGCCTGGATGCCTTCGTGCGCCGATGTTTGCCCCATCTTTCCCGTCGCGAGCTGACGGCCAGCATCGACAACAGACTCTTCTGGATCGCCGGCCGACCGGGACGAAAAGGAGATAAACTCAGAGCCGGCCAGATTGTGACTTTTCACGGCCCCGAAGAATGGCTGCTCACCCGACCGTCTCCCGCTAAACAACTTAACGTGCCGATCATCTATGAGGACGCATCCCTGATGGTCGTGGATAAGCCCGCCGGCATGGCGACCCATGGCTTCTCCGGCCAAGATACTCAGACCCTGGCAAATTTCCTGGTGGTCCACCACCCGGATCTCTCAACGGTTGGCAAGAGCCGGTGGGAGCCGGGGTTGGTTCACCGTCTCGACCGCGAGACATCGGGACTGGTCCTGGTCGCGAAGACACCGGCAGCATTCGATAGCCTGCGGCTTCAGTTTCGCCGCCGCGAGGTCAAAAAAACCTATTGGGCCTTGGTTTGGGGAACGACCGCGGCAGAGGGGGCGATCGATTTTCCCATCGCCCATGATTCCCGCGACCGAAGACGGATGCGCGCCTTGAAGAATTCAGATCGCCGGCGCGAACCGGTGAGGCACTGGCGGGCACTCACTCAATTCAAGAAGATCTGTGGGCGGGGCGGTCTGAGCCTAGTCGAGGTCGAAATGGCAACCGGCGTGACGCATCAAATTCGGGTTCACTTAGCGGCCATGGGACATCCCATCGTAGGGGATGTCTTATACGGTCAGGCCGGTCTGGCAACATTCGGACTCGATCGGCACTTTCTGCACGCACGGGCCTTGGAATTTCGCCACCCGAAAGATGGCCGAAGGATCAAGGTCGAAGCCGAATTGCCAAAGGAGCTTCAGCAAGTCTTAAGCCATCTGAAGATGAAGTTTTAAGCCGCGCTGCTGCGAATCCCTTTGGCCTTGGCGCAGCCGCCGCAAAAATTGTTTAGTGTGACGGCTTCTTCTAGCCAGCCTTCGTCGAGATTGTGGCAGATTTTCTTGCACTCGAAACAGATAAAATAGAGACCGTCGATGCTCTTGTTGATTTTTTCGCGGTTGAGGACTCGGCCCCTTAGTTTTTCGATGCGGATGCCCAGTAGCTCTTCGTAGTTCTTTTTGATCTTGCGCCGGCCGGCCTCGTCGCTGGGCAGATCTTCGTCCTCCACTTCCTCATGGCCGCCGTCCTCGATATAATCGTGAGCCCGGTCCTTTGCCGGCCGGCCTGCGGTTTTCTTTTTCGGTCTCGCCATTCGCTTTAATTCATTCTTCCGCAGGGGGCTATTCGCGAGAAAGCGGTCGCAAGTTGAAACATGATTGGCTTCATCGCGCAGCCTGGAAATGGCTTTCATTCATAATGAACGGTTGGAAAGTTGTCAATAGCGGCGTGGATGACTGGAGAATCATGCGCCGGCCGGCAGGCGTGCGTCGGGGTCACTAGCTCGAGAGATCTTGCGTCCGCAAATAAGTTTTCCGGTTCAGAAACTGAAAGATGGGACGCGAATATATTAAACCAGGAAAGATCGCCGAAATGAATTGATTCTCGATGGTGAGGGCGATGGGGGCGAACTCCGCAGGGTCGTGTTTACCCCATCACCCTCATCGTCGTTGAGTTTACTGCCTAATCGCGGCGGCCCGCCTCTGCAGGTAGGCGTTGCGCACCGCGCTATAGAGATCCACTGTCGTCTCGGCAACCCGCTCGAAACGATCAAGGTTCAGCGAGCGCTCATTAACGGTGTTGGTCCCCGTTCCCGCGAAGGTAGCGTACCACGGCGCGAAATACAGGTAGGGAGTCATCGCCGCATCGAAGGCGTAACCGATGCCGTCACGAACCGTGAGCGGTGGCAAGAACGGGAGAACAAGATATGGGCCGGGGCCAGCCCCCCAAACTCCCAAGGTCTGGCCCGTGTCCTCGTCGCTCTGTTCGATGCCGAAGCTAACCTTGGCCATGTCGAAAAGTCCCGCGACTCCGATGGTACTGTTGATACTGAAGCGGGCCAGCTCCGTGGCAGCTCCGGTCATTTTGCCTTGAAGGGCGTTGTTCACGACCCGTCGCACTACGGCTAAATTATCGAAGAAGTTTTGCACGCTTTTTTGTACGAGATCCGGAAGCAGGAAATCCCATCCCGTTGCAATAGGTTTGAGTAACAAGCGATCAAGCACCTCCCGGTTAAACGTAAACATCTTCTCGTTAAAGCCTTCCCACGGGTCTTGATCGAAATCATCACCGGCCGCCGCCGCCATTTCCATGCTATAAGCCGCGCTTGGTTGAGCAGGTTGCTGGTCATCAACGAGCAAGGAGCCGGCAATAAACTCTTGCCGATTGGAAGCCTCATAGCTCGCTTCAATATTCTGGTTGGCGTAGCCCACGCCGATTCCCGCAGACGTAACAGCGAGCCCCATCGCCGACAAGACAACTATCAACCGACGCCAAATCGAACCATAATTGCGTGTCTTCATCCAACACTCCTTTGCCATTCAATTACATTAACTGGCATTTTTGGTCAAGCCCGATGTTTTGGAAACCTATCTCCTAGAAACAACATACTCCACTTTGAGTTCTGTCCTTAAAGCCAAAACTATGCCACAGTTCGCGCAACCCGGGCTTTGGGTAAGTACCTGTGAATACAAGCCTTTCCTGCCTGAGGAAGAAATCCTGAGCTACCCTTTGGAGCCTGTTCGGTGACAATTACTAGCATCCGTGGTGTTAAATTGTCATTTTCCCCATTGGGGATAGACGACCAAGCCGCTAAAAAATTTGCAAACCCCTATTTGATCGGCTATTTTTATGTCATGGTGTCGGACCGGAAAAAACTAACCGCAGTGCTGGGCGTAACGGGTGGAATCGCCTGCTACAAGGCCGTCGAACTGGTCCGGCTCTTGGTCAAGGACGGTTTTGCAGTTCGCGTAATCATGACGCATGGGGCAAGAGAGTTCGTCACCCCTCTCACGTTTCAAACCCTTTCCGGTAATCCCGTGGCAACCGAGATATTCGATCTAACGCAAGAATCGGAGATCGGGCATATTAATTTAGCCGACTCCGCCGATATTTTCGTTATCGCGCCGGCGACGGCGAACGTGATCGGCAAGATCGCCGCCGGTATCGCCGACGATTTGCTGACGACCGTGCTCATGGCGACGCGGGCACCGGTCTTGATTGCGCCGGCGATGAACATTCACATGTACGAGAATCCCATTCTCCAGGAAAACATTCGGAAGTTGCGCCGCGTGGGCTATCATTTTATCGAGCCCGCCGAGGGCTTCCTCGCCTGCGGCTACGAAGGCAAAGGAAGGTTGCCGGAACCGGAAAATATTTTAGAAGAGATTCGACGCCTACTGAGAAAGAAGGACCTGGCGGATGAAAGGCTTTTGATCACCGCCGGTCCGAATCGCGAGCCCATCGATCCGGTGCGTTATATCTCGAATCGCTCTTCCGGAAAGATGGGCTACGCCTTGGCGCGCGCGGGATTGAACCGTGGAGCGGCGGTCACGTTGGTGAGCGGTCCGACGGCCCTGGAGCCGCCCGCGGGGGCCCGGCTGATTCCCGTGATCACCGCGGCGGAAATGCAGCGCGCGGTCCTCGAAGAATTTCCCAAATGCACCGCCGTCATCATGGCAGCGGCGGTCTCGGACTATCGCCCAATCGAATACTCACGCACCAAAATGAAACGGGGTAAAACTCCGCTGGAATTACGACTCGAGCCCAATCCGGATATTCTCAAGGAACTCGGGGCGAAAAAGGACGACCAGTTGCTGGTCGGTTTTGCCGCGGAGAGCGAAAATCTAGCCGCAAATGCGAAGAAAAAACTGCGGGAAAAAAATCTCGACATGATCGTGGCCAACGACGTCACGCAAGACGGCAGCGGATTTGACGGCGACACCAACATCGCCACCATCGTCGACCGCAGCGGCGCCAGCCGCGCGCTACCGCTGATGACCAAGAACGAGTTGGCAGACCAGATTCTCGACCATCTCCTGGCCCTCAAGGGCAGAGGCTGAATGGGGATCCCCAGGGAACCCAAGCCGGCGAAGTATTTCGTCGCCTTGCTCTCGTCCGACACCGAACTTCTAACCGCCGTCGAGAAAGATCTATCGACCATCCTGGGCGCCGTGGATGCGCGCAGCGAGGTTTGGGCCTGGACCGTTTCCAATTTTTACGAGAAGGAGATGGGATCATTTGGCGCGGATCAAGCTGCTGACCCAGCAGGTCGAGGACAAGTATCGCGATACAACCGCCGATCTCCCAGGTCGGCGTGTCAATCTCGATCCCGGCTATATCGACGCATTCAAACTCGTGCTCGCCTCGACTAAAAACGCCGGCCAGCGCATCTACCTCCACTCCGGTATCTACGCGGAAACGACGCTCCAGTATTTCGACGGCGCGTTCCACGGTCTGGCGCACACCTACCCGGATTACCTGTGGCCGCAGACGCTCGCATTCTTCACTTCGCTCCGTTCGGTGTACTTCGATCAGCTTCGTCGACACGGCTGATCACCGAATCCCGGCTGGAACTAATCGTGCCCGTGTGATTGCTTCCCATCGGTCTCAAGTGCTACGATCTGGCACGAAAGGAACCATGCCCATGTTCCAGGGAAGCGATGCGGAAGAGGTGGCCGCGATGGTGAACTCGCTAAGGCGTCATTTGCAGCGGCGTGAGCGCGCGGGCATCCGCGTCACCGCCAGGGGGAATATGAAAGGAACAAGCTCGGCCACGACGCGCGACGAGAATCTCCTCAGTGGGACCGAAGGCGATCTGTTTTCCGATGCGTCCACGGCGTTTCAATCGGGAAGTCTCGCAGAGCTGCGCGCGGCGATCGGCGATTGCCAACTCTGCAAGCTTTGCGCGGGCCGAACCCATATCGTCTTCGGCGTGGGCAATCCCCAGGCGAAGCTGATGTTCGTGGGCGAAGGGCCGGGGCGCGATGAAGATTTGCAAGGAGAGCCGTTCGTCGGCCGGGCCGGGCAACTTTTGACCGACATCATCACCAAGGGAATGGGAATGAAGCGCGAGGACGTTTATATCGCCAATGTGATCAAGTGCCGGCCGCCCGAGAACCGCAATCCGGAGCCGGACGAGGTGGCGGCCTGCGAACCGTTCTTGAAGAAACAGATCGATCTCATTCGACCGCAGATCATCGTCGCGCTGGGAAAGTTCGCCGTGCAGACCTTGTTGCAGAGCAAAGTTCCGATCTCCAAACTGCGCGGCAACTGGCACAGCTATCACGGCATCAAGCTGATGCCGACCTTTCATCCCGCCTATCTCTTGCGCAATCCGGCGGACAAAAAACTCGTTTGGGAAGACATCAAGAAAGTTTTGAGTGAGATGCGCGGTGAAAACGCTTAAATTCATTTTATCGCTGTTCTTCATGATCGTCGGTCTGTCGGCAAAGGCTGACGCCGCGTCGGCGCCCCATGTTGATCTCATCGTCATCGACGGGAGCATCAACCCGGCGGTGGATGATTTCATCGGCGAAGGGATCGCCAGAGCCAAAGCGGGGGGCGCGCAGGCATTGATCATCCAACTGGACACTCCCGGCGGGCACTTGAGTTCGACCCAGACCATCGTGAAGAAAATCCTCGGCGCCACCGTTCCGGTCATTGTCTATGTCGCGCCGACCGGCTCGGGGGCGGGTTCCGCCGGCGTTTTTATTACCCTGGCCGGCCATATCGCCGCGATGGCGCCGGGAACCAACATCGGCGCCGCCCATCCGGTGGCCGGTGGCGGGCAGGAAATCAAAGGCGCCATGGGCGAGAAGATAGAAAATTTCGCCGCTTCCTTCGCCGAAACCATCGCGCAGCAGCGCGGGCGCAACGCCGAGTGGGCGATTCAAGCGGTGCGCAAGAGTGTTTCCATAACGGAAAAAGAGGCGCTCAAGAAAAATGTCATCGATATTATCGCGCGGGACATCGACGATTTGCTCAAGCAAGCGGACGGCAGAAAGGTCGATCTTGACGGGCATCCGGCGACGCTGGCGCTCAAAGATGTGCGCATCGTCCGTCATGAGATGAGCCTGAAGCAAAAGATTCTTAACGCGTTGGCCGATCCCAATATCGTTTATCTCTTGATGATGGCGGGCATTCTCGGACTCTACATGGAGTTCTCCCACCCGGGCGTCATTTTCCCCGGCGTCGCCGGCGGCATCTGTTTGCTCTTGGCGCTGGCCGGACTGCAAATCTTGCCGATCAACTACGCCGGCCTGGCGCTGATTGTGCTCGGCATCGGCCTGCTTATCGGAGAAGCCTTCGCGCCAAGCTTCGGCATTCTTGGGATCGGCGGGATTATCTCCTTGACCCTGGGATCTTTTTTCCTGTTCGACACGGAAGGCTCGGACCTGATCGTCGATCGTTCCATCATCTTTACCTCCGTGGCGACGCTCGGCAGCTTCGTTCTTGCCATCAGCTATCTGGTTTTTCGCTCGCAAAAATCCAAGCCGACGATGGGATTGCAAGGACTCATCGGGGAGATCGGCGAGGTGCGCGGCAAGCTCGGTCCGACGGGCAAGATCTTCGTGCACGGCGAATATTGGAATGCCGAGGCGGACGGCGAGATCGACGTCGGCGAAAAGGTCCAAGTGGTCGGCTATGAAGGGATGAGTCTCAAAGTGAAGCGGCTGCGCGAACAAGCGTCGTAAATCGGCGGAGGAGGTAACTATGTCCTTTCTTAACGTTCCGATATTTCTGGTCATCGTCGCTGTCGCAATCATCAGCGGCATCAAGATTCTCAAAGAGTACGAGCGGGCCGTGGTTTTTCGGCTTGGCCGGATGGTCGGGGCCCGCGGTCCGGGGCTAACTTACATTATTCCGGGCATCGAGAAGATGGTGCGGATGGATCTGCGCACCGTCACCATGGACATTCCGCCCCAGGACGTCATCACCCGCGACAACGTTTCGGTGAAGGTCAACGCCGTGCTCTATTTCAGGGTCCTCGATCCCAATCTGGCGGTCAGGGAAGTGGAGAATTATCTCTTTGCGACTTCCCAGCTTGCCCAGGTTACGCTACGGAGCGTTTGCGGGCAGGGCGAGCTAGACGAGCTTCTGGCTGAGCGGGAAAAGATCAACAGCCGCATCCAGGACATCTTGGATAAGCAGACCGACCCCTGGGGCATAAAAGTCGTGCTGGTTGAGCTAAAGCATATCGATCTTCCCCAGGAGATGCAGCGGGCCATGGCCAAGCAGGCCGAAGCGGAGATTCACGCCGACGGCGAATTCCAGGCTTCGCAGAAACTTGCGGATGCCGCCGGAGTGATGGCATTGCAGCCGATGGCGTTGCAGCTCCGTTATCTGCAGAGTCTCGTCGAGATCGCCTCGGAAAAAAATTCGACGACGATCTTCCCCGTGCCCATCGACTTGCTGACGCCGTTCCTGAAAAAAGAACAAACCTAGGCTGGATTATTCGCGGCAAACCAGCGATCGAGGCATAACCCTTCCGGAGCGAAGGCAAAGCAGTTGTGCCTTGAAGCGGCAAACGGACGATTCGCTTTTGCAATTGCCAGTGAAAAGGTCAAACATTGTGCCGAGCGATGATCAACACAATGAAACATTTGCGCTGACGCCTTCGCTCCTCCAGGGTCACGCCCCGATCGACAGGGTGTCATCGGTTTTCCTCGTAGCGTGAATAATTCGGGCTAGGCTTGTAGATTTTCACGATGCGACGCCGTTAGCTCCGTTCATGTCTCGCGCGCGAAGTTTGGCCCGTGAGATACTCAAAGAATAAGTTTTCCCTCTCCCCGCTCGCGGGGTTAGGGTGAGGGGACGGACTGAAACGGATCGCCCTCATCCCGACCTTCTCCCTGTGGGAGAAGGAGAGACTAGTCAACCGAGTGGCCAAGCTGTACAAGCCACGGCGGGTGTGCCCCTACGTTTATCAAATGGGTCTTCAGGCTTTCGTGTGAAGCAGGGCTCGGAGATTGCACCGCCGAGGCGCGGAGAGCGCAGAGTAAAGAGTTTTTGATCAAAACGATTCTCCGAACTCCGCGAACTCCGTGCCTCTGTGGTGATTTCCTCTTCATAGGAAACCCGGAATAACCTATCAGCTTGCCATGGATCTCAAAGAGTTCGACTACGAGCTGCCGCAATCTCTGATCGCGGCCTACCCGAGCCGGGAGCGCGAGTCGTCGCGTCTGCTGGTCGTCGACCGAAGAACCGGCGCGCTGACTCATAGCGTGTTTGCGGAATTGGGCAATTTCCTCGGCCCGGGGGATCTGCTGGTGCTCAATGACACCAAGGTTTTCCCTGCCCGCCTGCGCGGCGCCAAGGAAAGCGGCGGCAAGGTGGAAGCGCTCTTGATCGAGCGCTTTCCGGAAAAAGACAGAAGCCTTTGGATCGCCATGGTCGATGCGGCGAAGAAACCCGCGGTGGGAAGCCGGCTCGGCTTCGGCGCAGAACTGGCGGCGGAAGTTATCGGCGACTTGGGCCGCGGTCGATTCGCCCTTGAGTTCCATCACCAGGGCGATTTTGACGCGCTGCTAGAGGCGCTCGGGGAGCCGCCCTTGCCGCCCTACGTGCGGCGCAAGCGCGCAACTGAGGGTCTGGATCGGGACAGATATCAGACCGTTTATGCCGCCCATCCCGGAGCCATTGCGGCGCCCACCGCCGGCCTTCATTTCACGCCGGAGCTGCTGGGCAGGCTGCGCGCCAAGGGCATCGACCACGCGCTGTTGACCCTGCACGTGGGGCCGGGTACTTTTCAACCGGTGCGCGCGCATCAGGTTGAAGATCACCGGATGGAAGGCGAACGTTACGTCGTGCCGGCGCACACGGCGGAGAAAATTCGGCGCGCCAAAGCAGCCGGCCGCCGCGTCGTCGCCGTGGGCTCCACCACCACGCGCACCCTCGAATGGGTCGCCCGGCAGAGGGGCGAGGTCGTGGCGGACGAGGGCATCGCGCGGCTTTATATTCGCCCCGGCGATTCCTTTCGCGTGCTCGACGCGTTGATCACGAACTTTCATCTGCCGGCGTCGACGCCATTGATTCTCATCGCCGCCTTCGCCGGTTTGGACCTTGTGCGGCGCGCCTACGCAGAAGCGATCAAAGAGCGCTACCGGTTTTACAGTTACGGCGACGCGATGCTGATTCTGTAACATTTTGGATTTCGGATTGACACGAAGGCAATAGGCACGAGGCGATAGGAATGATTCGTCCAAAAGTGGACGGTCAACTCGAGGAGATTTCATTCTCTCCCCCTTGACTGGGGAGAGTTAGAGTGGGGGTGAAGTCCAAGCGTGACGCCGACATCACCCCTATCCTAACCCTTCGACTTCGCTCAGG
>JACPFE010000223.1 GCA_016183145.1 Deltaproteobacteria bacterium
AAACCGAACGCTTTGGTCGGGTTGTCCCAGAGAATTTTCGTGCGCGAGGCGCGGGAGATCTTGTCGTTGCTGCTGATCGCGCCGACGGTTTTGTCCGGGAACTTGTCGATGGCGTCACTGTGGGGGTAGTCGGTGGCGATCATCAGGTAATCGTCGCCGACGTGGTCGACGAAAACCGGCGCCAACTCTTCGCCCGCCTCGCAACTGATCCAGCAATTGCGCTTGAAATAATAGCTCGGCTTTTCCCTGGTGATCTTTGCAGAGCCGTGCGATTCATGCTCCCAGTGCTCGTCCATGCGCTCGAGCCAGAACGGTGCCCAGCCGCAGCCGGATTCGAGATGGGCGACTTTGAGCTTGGGGAACTTTTCCAGCACGCCGTCGGCGCAGAAGTTCAAACAGGCGAGCATTTGTTCCAACGGATGGCAGGCAACGTGGCGGCCGAATTCGCTGTAGCGGTCCGAGCCCGCTTGAGGCAGAACCGTGCGCGCCCCTTCATGGACGCAAACTGTGACGCCGAGTTCGGAGCAAACATCATAGATCGGGTAATAATCCGGGCTCGCAAACGTGCGGCCGCAAAATTTATTGGGACGCCAGAAGATACCGACCAGGCCTAACTTCTCTCTCGCGTACTTGAGTTCCTCGACGGCCCGAGCCGGATCCTGTAATGGGATCAGCATCACGCCGTAAAGACGCTTGCGATCGTAGTCGCAATAATCGGCCAGCCAGGTATTGTAAGCGCGGCAGATGGCGGCGCTCAGCTCAGGGTCGATGTCGTCTCGCCACATAATGTAGAGGCCGATGGTTGGGAAGAGCACGCTCACGTCGATCCCCTCGCGGTCCATGTCGCGCAAGTTCGACGCCGGATCGAATTTATTAGCGTAGGCATCGGCGAAACATTCGCGCCAGCGCTTCGAAGACGAGAAAATGTAACCGTAGTCCTCCGTCACCCGGCCCGGCCGCAACGCGGAATCAGAAACGGGTTTGCCGTCGACTTCGCGCACGGTCTGGTTCGGCCCTTCCAAACGAACACGATTCTTGAACCTTTCCGGCAGGTATCTCCGATAGAGATCCGACGGCTCCAGAATATGCCGGTCGGCGTCGACGACTTTAAATCCGTCTCTCATGAGCTTTCCCCTTCCGCATTCAGCCCGGCGATTTGATTGCTCGGGAATTCCGTTGCTACCGCCTTACATAAATCAAACCGCTACTAGCGGCAAGGGCTGGAACGGCACGGGCACGCGAGACGCAAAACCAGGCCTTGCAAGCACATTTTCATTCCAGTACTGTGACAATCAGCCTCAGACGCGCTCAGTCTCTCCATGATCAACAGCTCACCCCCTGATGCGACGAGTTCGAACCCGAGCGTGGATTTACAGTCCAAGGCGAGGGACTGCCCAGTTCTACCAAACGATCAAGGAGGGCGGGGATGGGCCGGTCGTGTCCCGCAATATTCAACCTTGCAAACGGCGCCCACCCTCTTGCAAAGGCTTCGCACCGAGCTTGCGAAGCCCGGGATCCTCTGGTTTTTCGGAATCCATGGACTGCTCGGCCTGGCTTTTTTTTTCCTGCCGGAAATTGACTTTGGATTCTCCGGCTTGTTCTACACATCAGGCAAAGGATTCGTAATAGAGTCCCGCTCTTCGGCAAAAGCGTTGCCCTTTTTGCCATGGATCACGATTGCTTTTGTCACTTTGTCGCTCCTGCTGTTCATTCGGCATATCGTCGCCGGGCGACGCAACCGGCAATCGACCGCCCATTTACTTTCCATCCGGCGCATTATCTTCCTATTGTTAACCCTCTTTCTCGGTCCCGGCCTGTTGATCAATGTGATCTTGAAGGAACAATCCGGAAGGTCGCGCCCCTCTCGGGTTGGAGCCTTCGGGGGCGATCGGCAGTTCACGGCGGCGTTCGCCAGCACCGGCGCGTGTAATTCGAACTGTTCGTTCGTTTCGGGCGATGCGGCAATGGGCTACTATCTACTGGCGTTCTTATTCGTCGCGCGAAAACGACGCTGGGCGATTGCGCTTGCCGCTTATACCTTGGGTACGGCCATCGGACTCGTACGAATCGCCCAAGGGGCTCATTTTCTCAGCGATGTCATCTTTGCCGGATTCTTCACATTTCTCGTCGCGTGGATTTTGCAGTTCTTGATCCTCAAGCCGGAGAAAGATTTGCCCGTTACTCTCGCCCCTGGGTCCGCTAGCTCATCTTGAGCAGCCGCTTGATATTTCCCGACATGATCAAGCGGAGATCTTCGATCTTGAGCTTCAAATGCCGCTGCGCATGCTTGACGATCTTTTCGATCTCCCAGTCCATCGGGTTGAATGGATGATCCGAGCCGTATAAAACACGATCGGGGCCGGCCCATGAGATCGATTCGCAAAAGAACGGCAACCAGCCCACGCCGGAGCTGTCCATGTGGACGTTCTCGCACTTCTTGGCGATCTCGACCACCTGTCTGACGCCTTCTACCAATCCCGAATGACCCATGATGATGGTCAGCTTGGGAAAATCCCTGGCCACTTCGCCGATCCGTTTCGGACTCGCATCTTCCCCTAAGCCGCAGTGAAAAAGCACCGGGATGCCGTGGTGCTGCGCCGCTTCCATGAGCGGATAGACCTTCTCTTTATCGTTGGCCGGGCAATGTTCGATCAGCGGATGAATCTTGATGCCCTTGAGTCCGAGCATGACGCCTTCCTCTAACACTTGCAGGGTATCCTTCGGTCCGTTGCCCGGGCTGAGCCGCATGAAGCCATGAATTCTCCCCGAGTGTTTTTTCATCTGCTCAGAGATGTACCGGTTGGTTTCGCGGTAATCCGACGGCTCGCCGATGCCGATGGCGAAAGTCACCACCCCATCCACCCCGGCGCCGTCCATCGACTGGAGCATATCCTCCGCCATGAATTTCATGATCGGCGGAATCTGGTGAATCGCGAGTTTTTTTCTCGCGCCCATATGCGAGTGCGCATCGATGACTTCGATTTTTTCCCCTTCGACGTTGATCATGCTGTCCTCCTCAAAGTGTTTCGGAAACAATATCCAATGGGATAAGCCCTGTCCAGTTTTTCGCGCCGCACGCGGTTATCACAGCCTGAACAGCCTTTTGGCATTCAGCCAGAGGATGTTTGCCTTGTCCTCGTCGCGGATCTTCGCTGCCTTCACCTCCTCGAGCGTCCCGCAGTGCTCATAGCTGGCCGGGTAGGAGTAGAAGAGGCTGCCGAAGACCAACCGGTGCGACCCCACCGTCTCGACGAACTGGCGGACGTAGCCTGCGCCGCGCACATGCGCCGTGTCGAACAGGATATTCGGC
>JACPFE010000224.1:0-12723 GCA_016183145.1 Deltaproteobacteria bacterium
CGGGCTCGACTTCGCGACCATAATCGTCGAACACGGCAAAGCACGCCCACATCGGCGGATCGGCTGCTGTATTCACTGCGACCCAGTAGTTCTTTCGCTCACGAACAAGGCGAGCAATAATCTGATAACAGCCATCAGTACGGAGCGACGCCCGTCGTTTAAACTCGACGTGCCAGATTTGCCAGATTTTCAATCTCTTTTTTCGTGCCATGGATTCCCCTATCTCCCCCAGGTCGCCTTGCCGGATTCGCCTTTCCCGTGGGCTCTCCACGCAAGCGCACCTTACTTATGAAGTGAGCTTATGCAGCTTGAGATTATCGAGAAATCATCACCTGAATCAATGCCACACTTCAGAAATCGACCCCGGCGTTTCTACCACACGGGGCGTCTGGCCTTGCTGGGATTCCCCGATTTGTGAGCGGTTCCAGCTCGCGCAGAGTTTCCACAGCTTGACGGGACAGCGGCACGATATGCTGTTCCCGCATCTTCATCCGCTCGCCTGGGATGCGAACCTCGCACTTGTCGAGGTCGATCTCAGGCCACTGCACTTTTCGCAGTTCGCCGGGTCGGACGAAAACCGGCGGTGCCGCGAAGAAACCCTGTTACGAATCAATGGCGCGGAGCAATTCAGCAATCCGCTTTGGCTGAAGGAAACGGTGGACGGCAGATTTAATGATCGGACGTTGATTAGGGCGACACGACTTTACGAGGCCTGCGGACGCGGTCGTTGACCCGTGGCGAACGGCTTTTGCTCAGGTGCTTCAAGCCTTCAAGATTTGCATGGACCAGGGCCTGTTTCTTTTTGTGGCTCCAGCGCTTGAGCTGCCGCTCGCGGGTAACAGCCGCAGTTTCCGTGTCGAAGACCTCGGAATACACCAGATAGACTGGACGATGCTTGAACGTGTATGCGGCACCACGGCCGGTGTTGTGGGCCTTCACACGCTCATTCAGATCCCGTGCCGACCCTACATAGAAGCTATCGTCGGCACAGCGAAGGATGTAGACGTAGTGGGCCATTAGGTCTGCGAAGCGGACTGTAGTCTGCGACGAGTTTTCGACCCTTCGACGGCGCTCAGGGTCGTGGTGAGCATTGTCGAACCACGAGAACCTCAGAGCAGGGCGAGCGAAGCGAGTCGAATCCAAGACAAGAACGCCCTTCGACTGCTCCCTACGGTCGCTTGCTCAGGGCACCATTCGCCTCGCTTCATGATTTAATCTGGCATCCGGTGAGCGGGCGAGCGCTTTTTCTGTAAGTCGAATGGCCTGCCATGAGCGAGCGAAGCGAGTCGAATGGTGGAGGCGGGGGGAATCGAACCCCCGTCCGAAGGTTTTCCGCCAAATATGACTACATGCTTAGCCGCTGTTTTGATCTCGCCCTTCGAGCCCCCAACGGCTGGGTTTCGCAGGACCATCCGGTTTGGATCTCGGCCTCATCCCCTCCGGCAGGAAAATCAGCCTATCCCACTGAATGACATCTTATCCAACCCCGTGGGAGAAAGCCGGTAAGACGCTAACTGCGATTAGGCAGCTAGAGCGTACTCGAAATTGTCTGCGTTTAAATTGCAGATCTGTTTGTTTAACGGGACAACAGAACCCCGGCATGCCACTTTGACTTCCCACCCCCGTCGAACCCACATCGCCCCCATACTGATTAGTTTAAGGTTCCAGGTTCAAGGTTTCAAGTCATACGCGCCACGCATCACCACACACCACGAAGATTCGGAACATTGAACGTTGAACATGGAACTTTGAACTCTTAGCGCGACTTCAGTGTCCGTTCGACTTCCCGCTCCGCCTGTTTTCGCCTTAGCGTCTCCCGTTTATCGTAGAGTTTTTTCCCGCGCGCCAGGCCTAGCTCGACTTTCGCCCGGCCGTTCTTGAAATACATTTTCAGCGGGATGAGCGTCAGCCCTTTTTCCTTGGTTTTGCCGGTGAGGCGCTCGATCTCGCGCGCGTGGAGCAGGAGTTTGCGCGGGCGCGTTGGCTCGTGGTTGAACTGGTTGGCGCCCGGATAAGGGCTCACGTGGGCGTTGATCAGAAACGCCTCGCCCTTCTGTATGCGCGCGTAGCTGTCTTTGAGATTGGCCTTGCCTTCGCGCAGGGACTTCACTTCGCTGCCGAGCAGAACCAGGCCGGCTTCATAAGTCTCGTCGATGAAATAGTTATGCCGCGCCTGGCGGTTGACGCAGATGATTTTTTCGCCGTCTCCGGCCACGGCCTTCTTATTTGCCATTCTTGTTCTTGTCGTCGGGAGTGATCAGGCCGCCTGAAGTAATCAGCTTGAAGGCTTCTTCTATGGTCATGTTAAGCAGCGTCACCTCATGGCTCGGGACCAAGAGATAAAATCCGGAGGTCGGGTTGGGGGTCGTCGGCACGAATACGTTGACCAGTTGAACATTTGTTTTGTTCTCCAAATCGGCCCACGCACGGCCCATGGCAAAGGCGACCGTGAACACGCCGGCGCGCGGGTACTCGATCATCACAACTTGCCGCTGCGCGTTCGACGGACCCAAAAACGTCTGAACCATTTTCTGAACGGCGGTATAGATCCCGCGGAACACTGGAATTTTCGCGAAGACACCCTCCCAAACAGCCAGGAACCTTCGAGTCGCCACGCCCCTGGTAAGAAATCCCAGAAAAAGAATCATGACCAGGGTAACAACCGCGCCCAACCGTGGAACCGGAATCGGCAAATAGGAATTGGGGTGAAACGCCTTCGGCAGCACGTCCAGGACACTGTCCAGCAGCTCAACCACCCAGCCAAGAAACCACAGCGTGATGGCCACCGGTAAAAACACCAGTAACCCGGCCAAGAAATAGCGCTGCAAACTCTCGCGTACTCGCACTCGGGTCTTGATTGGTTGTTCCCCCGCCGCCACGTTGGTCCCCCCTACGGTTTGAGAATGATGTTGTCGATCAAGCGGGCCTTGCCGATGCGCACAGCCAAAGCCAATAGCGCGGTTTCTTCGACGCGCTCGACTTCGCGCAAGCTCTCAGGGTCGCATAGAGTTGCGTATTCAACGCGCGCCAGCGGTTCCCGCGCGATCTCGCCGCGCACGGCATCTACGATAGCGGCTCCGCACCACTCGCCACGCCGTACCATTTCCTCGGCATGACGGAGCGAACGATACAAGCAGAGAGCCGCTTTCCTTTCCTCAGGATTAAGATAGGCGTTTCGCGAGCTCATTGCTAGGCCGTCGCCCTCGCGCACGGTCGGATGGCCGATCACTTCGATATCGAAATTGAGGTCCCGGACCAGGCGGCGAATGATTTGAAGCTGCTGGTAATCCTTGCAGCCAAAAATTGCTACATGGGGACGGACGATATTGAAAAGCGTCGCCACCACCGTCGCCACGCCGCTAAAGTGGCCGGGCCGCACCGCGCCGCACAACGGCTTACTGAGTTCGCCAAACTCGATTCGAGTCTCGAAACCCTCGGGATAAATTTCTTCCACTGCCGGATGAAACAAGACATCGGTGCCGGTGTCATTGAGCAGCTCTCGATCCCGTTCGAAGTCGCGCGGGTAGCTGGCGAAATCTTCCTGCGGCGCGAATTGCGCCGGGTTGACGAAGAGCGAGACCACGACCCGGTCCCCGCGCACCTTGCCGTCGCGCACGAGACTCAAATGGCCCTCATGAAGCGCACCCATCGTCGGCACCAGAGCGATCCGCCGTCCCTGGCGCCGCTCGCTCTCGCTCCACCGCTGCATCTCTAAAACGCGCTCAATAATCTGCATGGCTGACAACTCCAGGAAAATTTATCCCGCCAAGACGCTAAGGCGCAAAGTTTCAATTTGAATGGCTAAATTTTTCTTGGCGTCTTTGCGCCTTTGCGGGAGACAGGGTTTTTTCCGATCTCGTCGTCGTTTCCAAATTTCAAATACTTTTGGTTAGCCTTCTCTCCAACAACTCCGCTGCTCCATTCTCATTTGAACGAATGCTCCTCGCCGGGAAATTTTTGCTCGCGCACTTCGCGAGCGAAATCCTTGACCGCGGTGGTGATCACGCCTTTGAGATCCGCGTAGCGTTTGACGAATTTGGGGGTAAAGTCCTGGAACAGGCCCAGCATGTCATGGATCACCAGCACCTGCCCGTCGCACTGCGCCCCCGCGCCAATGCCGATGGTGGGGATCGATAGCCGGCCGGTGATCTCTGCAGCCAGATCCTTGGGCATTCCTTCCAGCACCACAGCGAACGACCCTCCCTCTTCCACCGCTAGCGCGTCGCGCCAGACCGCCTCGCGTTGGATTTTGCCTTTGCCCTGAATCTTGTAGCCCCCGAAGCGATGGATCGACTGCGGTGTCAAGCCCACATGACCCATGACCGGAATGCCCACCTCTGTCATTTTCATGATCGTGTCTCGCATCGCCACGCCGCCCTCCAGTTTCACCGCCTCGGCCCGAGCTTCCTGAAGCAGCCTGCCGGCGTTTTGCACCGCCTGTTCCTTGCTCACTTGATACGAAAGAAACGGCATGTCCGCCACGACGAGCGCCCGCTTGCGGCCGCGCACAACCGCGCGGGTATGATAGATCATATCATCGAGCGTTACCGGCAGGGTATTTTCCCGCCCCTGGACGACGCAACCCAATGAATCCCCGACTAGCAGAATGTCGATTCCCGCCTCGTCGAGAATGCGCGCGAAAGAATAGTCGTAAGCCGTGAGGCAGGTGATCTTTTCGCCCCGCTGCTTCATCTTGACGATTTCCGGTACGGTGATCTTTTCTATCATCGACCTACCCTCCTAAATAAAAAAGCCTTCCGGACGGAGCCGGAAGGCCTTTAAGAAGCTGGCAGAAAGACAGCAGTATACAGCGAATTCCTGCTTACCGCTGGCTGCCGACTTCTTCTTGGCGGCGTCCGTCTCAGTCCAGGTTACCTGGATCTAAGCGGTATGTAGTGCTGCGTCCCCGAACCCATGTTGTTGATTTCCTTGATCAAGTCAGCCAGATCCTTGCTGCTTGCCACGAAATCGATCTCCGAAGTATTCACTACCAGCAGAGGGGTCTCTTCATAATAGAAGAAAAACTGGTTATAAGCCTGAGCGACCTCTCTCAGGTATTCGAAGGTAACGCTGCGTTCGTATTTTTTATCCCTTTTTTTGACCCGTTTGTAAAGCACCTCGGGGCGCGCTTGCAGGTAGACGACCAGGTCGGGCTTCGGCACGCGGCCGTTCAGCAGCGCGTAGATTTGCTGGTACAGATTGAACTCATCGGCGCTCAGCGTCAGCGTGGCGAAGATTTTGTCCTTGGCGAACAGATAATCGGCGACGGTGTTCTGATTGAAGAGATCCTGCTGGCCAAGCTCCATCTGCTGGTGATAGCGGCTGAGCAGAAAAAACGTCTGATTTTGAAAGGCGTAGGTCTCGCGCGCCTGGTAGAACTTGGGCAGAAACGGGTTGTCCTCCACCCTCTCAAAGACCGTGCGGGCGTCAAACTCGCCCGCCAGAATCTTGGCCAGGCTGGTCTTGCCCACGCCGATGGGCCCCTCGACGACGATATATTTGCCCTTGACCATCTAGCCCGGAGAATCTACACGCGAGCGGGAAAATTGTCTAGCTGTGGTATTTTTATCCGCGAGGAGGATGTTTTGCTAATATCTTCCCCTTTGCACCTTCCCCTCGGGCCGCGCCAATTCTTCCTTTTTGGCGGGCGCGATGCGCACGGCGCAGGCTTTGTACTCGGGAATTTTGGCCAGTGGGTCCAGGGCGTCGATGGTGAGCAGGTTCGCAGCGGCTTCGGCAAAATGCATGGGGACGAAGACCACGCCCGCGGTCGTCCGCTCGGTCACCCAGGCGCGCAGGACAATGGTGCCGCGACGCGACGAGACGCGCACGGCTTGGCCGTCTTCGATCTTCAAGCGGGCGGCATCCGCCGGATTGATTTCTACCCGCGCCTCGGGATAGAGGTCATCGAGCTTCGAATGGCGCGTCAACGTGCCGCCGTGCCAGTG
Source organism: Deltaproteobacteria bacterium (assembly GCA_016183145.1). Taxonomy (GTDB): domain Bacteria; phylum Desulfobacterota; class Binatia; order UBA9968; family UBA9968; genus JACPFE01. Next base: position 5,949 of record JACPFE010000224.1, read on the forward strand.
TTCGAGCAGGCGCCCGGTGGTGAGGATGAACGGATATTCCTCGTCCGGCATCTCCACCGCGGCCACATATTCCAACGGATGAAACTTGCCCTTGCCGCGGGGAAAGGTTTCGGTGAAAAGATGCGGCGTGCCGGGATGATCTTCGTCCCATACCGGTGTCTGCAGGCCCTGTTTTTCGATGCGCCGATATTTCACGCCGGCATATTCAGGGACAACGCGCCCCATTTCTTCGAGCACTTCGGACGGCCCGGCATAGGCCCAAAAGGCCGACCGCGGGCGGCCGAGCCGCTCTTCGATGCGCTCGGCGAGACGGCAAACAATTTCCCAATCGGGGAGCGACTCGCCGCGCGGCTCCAGCGCCTTGCGCACCCGCTGCACGCGCCGGTCGGTGTTGGTGAACGTGCCGTCCTTCTCCGCCCAGGAAGTTGCCGGCAAGAAAACGTCCGCATAGGCACCGGATTCATTGATGAACAAGTCCTGCGCCACCAGGAATTCCAACCGCTCCATCATCTGGCGCGTGTGGTTCAGATTGGGCTCCGACATCATGGGATTTTCGCCCATAATGTGCAGCGCGCGCACGCCCCCCGGCCCAACCGCGCTCATGATCTCGGTGGTGGTGAGGCCGAGCTTGCGATTCAGCGCTCCGGGCTCGAGGTTCCATGCCTGCTCGAACTTGCGCGCCGCCGCTTCGTCATCGACCCGCTGATACCCCGGATAGTGCCAGGGCATGGCTCCGGAATCCGACGCTCCCTGCACGTTGTTTTGCCCGCGCAATGGATTGAGACCGGTGCCGCGGCGGCCGATGTGGCCGGTGAGAAGGGCGAGATGAATCAGCGCCATCGCGTTGTCGGTGCCGTGGGAGTGCTCGGGAATCCCCAGCGCCCAATAAATCGCTGCGTTCTTCGCCATCGCGTACATCCGGGCGGCCCGGACGATCAGATTGCGGTCGACAGCGGAGATCGCCTCGGCGTATTCCGGCGTAAACTTTGCCACGGACTTGGAGAAGTCTTCGAAGCCCTCCGTGCGTCGACGGACAAACTCTTCGTTGTACAGTCGCTCCCGGATGATCACGTGCGCCATCGCGGAAAAAACAGGCACGTCAGTGCCCGGTTTCTCGGGCAACCAGAGGGCGGACCAGTTGATCATCTCCACCCGCCGGGGATCCACGACGATGAGCTTGGCGCCATGTTTTTCCACCGCCGCCTTCATCTGCAGCGCAATAATCGGATGGGTCTCGGCGGTGTTGGAGCCGGTCACCAGGAACACGTCACTGTGAATGACCTCGGCGGCGGTGTTGCTCATGGCCGAGGAGCCGAGCGCCATCTGCAGCGCGACCACCGACCCGGCGTGGCACAACCGGGTGCAGTGATCGACGTTGTTGGTGCGGAAGAGCGCGCGGTAAAGTTTCTGCAGCAGGTAGTTGTCCTCGTTGGTCGCCTTGGCGCAGCAGTACACCGCCATGGCATCCGCGCCGTGACGATTGTAGATCTCCACCAGTCTATCGGCGGTGTAGTCGAGAGCCTCGTCCCAGGAAACTTCACGCCACTGGTCGCGCTCGAAGGCCTGGGTGCGCGCGCCGGGCGCCTGGGCTTTCGTTCGGATCAACGGCGTCGTCACCCGCTCCCGGTGGTACACAAAATCGTAACCGAACCGTCCCTTGACGCACAAGTTGCCGCGGTTGACTATGGCGTCAAAGGGCGACGTCACTTTGTAGATGTAGTCGTTTTTGATGTGCAGCTCGAGGCTGCATCCCACGCCGCAGTAGGGGCAGGTGGTCGGGACGATGCGATCGGGCGTGATCATCGTGGCTTCCCGCGCCGATTGCCCCCGCCCCGGGTCGCCTCGATAATTTCATCCGGCCTCAGCCCCTGTTCCAGCAGCGACTCGCGCTTGGGCTTGAGCGCGCCGGTGGGACAGACTCCCACACACTGGCCGCAAAATACACAGGTGGTTTCCGGCATGGGCTTGTCGAAAAAGGTGCCGATGCCGGTTTCAAAGCCGCGCCCGGTGAAGTTAATCGCGTAGGTAAACTGCGCGTCGGCTGCGCAGACCTGAACGCAGCGCCAGCACAGAATGCACTTGGAGTAATCGCGGATGTACATCGGGTTGTCGTCAAGAACCGGATACTCGCGCCGCTGGGCTTCGGGGAAGCGCGCGCCTTGGGCCCGATATTCGCCGATAAACTTTTGAATCTCCGGCGCCTCGGAGAGATCCACGGCAGAGGCGAGCATCTCCAGGATGGTCCGGCGGCTGCGCTCGGCTCTGGCACTGGCGGTCGTGACTTTCATTCCTTCATTCACCGGCGTCAAACACGCCGGCACAAGCGGCCCTACGCCGCTGACTTCGACCACGCAGATGCGGCAGAGTCCGTTCGCCGTGCAATGGTCGTGATAACAAATAGTCGGAATACTGCGGCCGAGATGCTCTGCGGCCTTGAGAATCGTCGTCCCCGTGGGCACGGCCACAGGCTCGCCGTCGATGGTGAGTTTAACGTCAGGCATAACGCCTCTGAATTTTGCTAAGCGCCAAGCGCATGGCGCAAAGCGTACTACTCCTGCTCTTTGCTGTTTGCGCTCTGCTCTTTGCCCTTTGCTCTTCGCCCTTTGCCACCTGCTTCAAACAGCTCCGGCCACACCTTCATTCCGCTCAAGACCGCAGTGGCTGCCGTCTGACCCAGGCCGCAGAGCGACGCGTCGATCATTGTGCCGCCCACGTCCAATAAGCGCTCGCGGTCGCCGCTAACAGCATGTCCGGAAGCGACGCGGTCGAGAATTTCATACTGGCGAACCGTGCCGAGCTGGCAGGGATAGCATTTGCCGCAGCTTTCGTCGGCAAAGAAATGGGCGGTTCGCCTCAATACCTCGCGCATGTCCGCCGTATCGTCGAAAACCATGACGGCGCCGGAGCCAAGCGGCAGACCCGCGGCGCTCAATTGCTCGAACGACAAGAGCACGTCCAAGTCTTTCTCGATAGCGAACGCGCCCGCCGCGCCACCCATCAACACCGCTTGAAGCTTGCGTCCTGGATTCGGCCCGCCGGCGAGATCGAACAGCAGATGGCGCAGTGCAACGCCGAACGGCATCTCGTAAAGTCCCGGTCTTTGAATCTGGCCCGACACGCAAAAGAGCTTAGGACCGGGCGACTTCTCGGTGCCGATTTTTCGATATTCCGCCGCGCCCCGTTCGAGGATCAGCGGGACGTTGCAGAAGGTCTCCACGTTATTGATCACGGTGGGCTTGCCGAATAACCCGTGGGTGGCGGGGAAAGGCGGCTTGATGCGCGGGAAGCCGCGCTTGCCCTCGATGGATTCCAGCAGCGCGGTTTCTTCGCCGCAAATATAGGCGCCGGCGCCGAGCCGCATTTCAATGTCAAAGTCCAATCCGGCGCCAAAAATAGTTTTGCCGAGCGCACCGGCCTGCCGCGCCTCTTCCACCGCCTCGCCCATGACCTTGAACGCGCAAGGAAACTCGCCGCGAACATAGATGTAACCCCGGCTCGCGCCGATCGCATAGGCCGCGATGATCATGCCTTCGATGGTGCGGTGCGGGTCCTCTTCCATGAGGATGCGGTCTTTGAATGTCCCGGGCTCGGATTCATCGGCGTTGCAAACGATGTACCTGGGCTGCCCCTGCGCTTTTGCCGCTCCCTCCCACTTGATACCGGTTGGAAACGCCGCGCCGCCGCGCCCGACTAAGCCTGAAGCCTTCACCTCCGCGAGCACGGCTTGCGGTGTCATCGTCAGAGCCTTCCTGAGTCCGGCGTAACCGCCCCGATCTCTGTATTCGGTTAGAGACGTAGGTTGGCCGTCACCGCAATTGACCGTGAGGCTCCGCATATCGCCGCCGACGAAACTCACCGCTCTCCGCCGGCTTCGAGCGCAGATATCGGCTGCTTGTTCGGGAGCGGCACGGCCAAGAGCCGATTCGCCGACAAGCAGCGCCGGCGGCTGATCGCACAAACCCAAGCACGGCGCATGCTCTACGGTGAACTCGCCATCCGAGCTGATTTCATCCGGCCGGGTGTTCAAATGGCGGCAGAGCGCGTCCGCCACCGAGTCCGCCCCGGCAAGTGCGCAGACGGGCGCGCCGCACACGCGCACGACGGTCTTACCCACCGGCCGCCGATAGAACATCGCGTAGAAATCGATGACACCGTGCAGGTCGGCAAGCGGCACGCCCAGGGCGCGACCCACCTCCGTAGCAACCGGTTCGGAGAGCCAGCCATAGAGCCGCTGCGCGGCGTGCAACGCGGGCAAGAGCGCGCTGCGACCTTGGGACGCCAACTCGGCGAGCATGGAGCGCAGGCGAGTGAGATCAGGATCAGACATCCAGTCTAGTCTCCCGGGGACGAGTGCGGTTTTACCGCCATCGTCGACCTAAAAGTGTGTCGCGGTTTTTATGTTAGCCATAACTGGTTCGCGCTGGCAACTTAAACGGTTCGCCGTCTCATCCGACACCGCGTCACGCTGAACGGCGCGCCGCTAACGACCCGTTTCGTCTCAAAGGACAAGTATAAGGCGATCATTTCATGCGAGGCGATCCCGACCGCGGGCACCTACATCGTCACGCCCAAGTGCGAAGGAGAAGCGTTCCCCGAGTCCCATCGCGCCCACCTGGTGGTGGGCTTTAAGCCATAGCGAGTTATCGAGGACGCCGGATCAGGCCTTGAAAAACAAAGATAGTCGCGTCGTAGAAGTCTGTCGATAAAAACAGCAAAGATAAAGACCCTCAGGACTAGCTCAGGACTCAGGAGGTCAACCTGAGCAATCAACCGGTCGATTGGCGTGTTTCATATCGATTCCCTTTGGGCTGTTTGCCAATGTCGCGCGCGCAAATAACGTAGACGCTTTTGAAACCAGGTTCCCTCCGGCCAATCCCAGTTTCGCGTCGGTAAGCTATCGCCGTCATAGAGGCCATCGTTCGCTCTGCTCTGCAGAAAAATGAGTTGCCATGCGGTCATAAGCAGCCCCCCTCAGTTTCTTTCTCGTCTTGGTGCGTCTTTGATGCCGGCCCTTACCCTGCCATCCTTTCTTCTTCCCAATCTTTGTCGTCATGGCGCTGTCTCTCTTGTCTCCACCGCAGGAGCCCTTGACGCACGTATGCGGAATTAAACCCCAAAAGCTCACAAACATTTCGAAAGGAGAATATCCAATCGCCATCCTCTTCCAGTATCCATTCTTCGGCCTCGTTGAAAAGCTTCTTTGCTTTGCCGCTCTCAGCCATGAGATTGTCCTGAAAGCAATTTATGCCATCCTCGAGGATCGCCAACGCGAGCCGCATTTCCGGCTGAATTAGCGTCCTTCTGCGCAGGTTGCCATAATATTGAGCGGACAGGAGCGAATCCGGCTGAAACAGGGATGTGATCTTCTCATCCATCGTCAGGCTGCTGCGATCTCTTATGGCTTCCGAACCGGAGCTTTTCCATTCCATGGCTCCAACCTCCTAATTCAAAGCGGCGCTGACGTGTTTGTCGATCGCGCGCGAGATCTCTTCCTCGGTCGCTACGCCGATCAGGCGTTCTTTTTCCTCCCCATCCTGAAACAGAATCAAGGTCGGAATCCCGCGAATGCCGTAGCGTTGCGCGACGGTCGGACTGTCATCGACGTTTAGTTTGGCGAAGCGTGCGCTCTTCGCGCGCTTTTCAGCGATCGCCTCGACCCTCGGGGCAAGAACGCGGCATGGCGCGCACCATGCAGCCCAGAAATCCACCAGCACCGGCGTTTTCGACTGCAACACGAACTTTTCGAAATTTCCATCGCTGATTTCGATCACCTGCTCACTCACGGTCGTCCTCCTGGTAAATTTTCTCGATAATCGCCTTGGTCATGCACCCTTCGCCCGCCAACTCGGCTCCTCCCGCATGCATCCTGGCCAGGAGCTCTCGTCCCGCGGCATCGATGAAAGTCACTGCTTTCAAGACGACTCTTACCCGTTGATTGGCGATGAGCGCTCTCTGCCAGCACGATTCCAATTCTTGGACCCAGCATCCCACTAGTTTTCCTTCTAGCTCGAGAATCGCTGCGGTCCGATCAGTGAAAGCGGTGATTTTCAACATGGGTTACCAGGGCAGTCTTAGACGGAATCTCCATCCAAAAGAACCACAAAGACCCCGTCGAGTTCGTTTTTGCCGTCCAGAAACCCGCGGTCTGCGGCCACTCTTTCGATACCGAACCGATCGAACCAACTGACGGCCAAGAGGTGGCCTGCATCGTCGTAAAGCTCCAGATAATCGGCAGGCCTATCGGTGGCCGGGTCGTCATAGATAGCGACAACGCCCACAGTCTTAGCTCCGACAACCAACGAAGCGACAGCCATCTGAGTAAGCTCATGCTCTTCCAATGCCCAAACCGGAAGAAAGATGTTCTGCGCCAATGGCTGGTAGCTGGCTAATGTGGGCTCTGCGCGCAGGGGAGCGGAAAAGAATAGCGCGGCCAAAAGGTTTAAAATGATAACAAAGATTTTATTTTTGGATTCCACGGCCGGCCTCCGAGCCAAGCTCAGTTCCATGACACCTGCCGATGAACCACAGTCTCCCGCCCGCTCTCAATCACCTCGACGAACGGATCGCACCAACAGTATTCCGAGTCCGAGTGCTTGAGCCCGATCGGCATCTCCACCGGTACCGTTGCCGGGATAAACCACGTGCGATTGATGAACGTCACCGCTCCCCTCTCAGTCGTCAGACGGACGTGCATAGACTTATCGGTGGAATTTCACGATAAGAGGTATTTGTCTTAATCCTCTTCCGATTGCGCTCCGTCCATACTCAAAGGCGG
>JACPFE010000224.1:12731-14545 GCA_016183145.1 Deltaproteobacteria bacterium
AGAAGTGCCTGCTCGACCCCTTGAACCGCCGCGCGAGCCAACAGATCCGTTCCAATCAAGAGTAATGTTGCCAAGAATGATATTTCGACCTTCACGAGCTCCACCTCAACTTTCTTTCACTCGATAGATAGTCATGGCAACTCATGTGCCAAGCCGCATTGGTTTCAGATGACGGTCAAAAACAGCGCGAGTTCGGAATCTTACCGCTGCGGCGCCCTTCGGCTAAATGGATTGTGACGAGGAGAGCGTGCCGAACTATCGGCAGGCGCCGAAATGACGGCTTAATTGGTAAGAATGAGGGCTGAGAGGGTGGGGAAAAAGCCGATGAATTACCCCGCAGCAAGCTGCGGGGTATCGAAGCACAAGCACGCCGAGCGAAATTGTAGGGTGGGTGGGGGCGTAAAGCGCCGATACCCACCGCGAGGAACGATGGGTATCGCGGAGTTTATCCTGAGCTGCGCCGAAGGACTCAACCCGTCCTGCGCATGAATCGCGACACAGCAAGCTGCGGGAATTAACCCGTAGCGATTAAAGTCGGCCCTGAGACTTGTGATGCTGTAAAAAAATCATCTCTCACGCTGGACCTCGTTTCCTCCGTCCAACCAGACCGAAGATCGCTCAGGTCGAAGATTTCAACATTGTAATGCCGCCCTGAAAGAACAGCGCGTGTGCGTTGTGTCCCAAAACCAAGCCAAGTATCATGCTCGCATGCATGTAATTACTCGGAAACGTCTCAATGAATTTGCTGAGAAATTTCCCGAGACGAAATCGGCCCTGGCTCATTGGTACAAGGCTGTGAAGAAAGGTAACTTTTCCAACATTGCCGAGGTTCGCACCATCTTCCCAACCGCCGACCGAGTTGGTAAACTGACGGTGTTTAATCTTGGAGGAAACAGAGTTCGCTTAATTGCTGCGATTCACTATAACCGGAAGAAAGTCTATATCCGCGCCGTGCTTACCCACACCGAATACGATGAGGGCCAGTGGAAGGAGTAACCGATGCAAAATCTCGACGTGAGCAAAACGGTAGATGCGTGGTCGTCTTTGGCTGACACCGTATTCGTCCCCCATACCGAAGCCGAGTATCAAAAGTTGGTTACATTGCTTGACCGCTTAATCGATGAAGTCGGAGAAAACGAGTCGCACCCGCTCGCGTCGCTCATGGAAATTGTCGGCGTATTGATTGAGAAGTACGAAGACGAGAGCGTCCCGGAATTGCCCATTGAATAGTTGTGTACTCCTAAAGGTCTTTACGGGCAAGATATCCGGGGTCTACCTGGTTTTCGGCGTCGTGCCTGGACATCGATTCTGCTGAAAAACTCCCATTCCAAGAATCAGGATAAAATATTTCGCTCACAGAAGCTCTGTAACGCACGATCGGAGCTTGGTTAATGGTTTTCTTCATCCCGAATTTTCGTGAATAGGGGGTTTATCAGCGGAATCGACATCTAAACAATCCTTCGATCGATCGTCCCGAGTGCATAATCCGTTAATCACTACCTACATGCGGCTCGTCTGTTTAGTCCAACCTAGTGTCGGACACCGCGAAACAGGTGGCCCAAGGTCGGGGCGATTCTGGCCTGATGCGCTTACTGCTCGGTCGTCTCGTCGTGATCCGTCTGTGACGTATGCGCGTAGATGTAGTGGGACATCACCGGAGGCCCATCGCCAACATGAAAAGCAACGGCACGCTCTTCCGCGACACGATCGCTGACCGTCAAACGCTCATGTTGGCGCAGGTGCTCAGCCCACGACTCCACGACGAAAGTTTCAACGTAGCGGCGCGGGTTAGCGGGATCATAGTAAAGACTGGA
>JACPFE010000217.1 GCA_016183145.1 Deltaproteobacteria bacterium
AGGAAAACCTGAGCGAGGCGTAGCGCAGGCGTGGGGCGATCTGATGCAAGTAGGAACGGTAGTCGTCTTGGGGACGAAGGAACCCCTATGAACTGTTCCAATCGTTCCAGTCGTTCAAAACGTTCAAACCGTCCAAGAACAACATTGACGAAGTTTGTAATTGCACCCCCTCCTTCATCCCCGCGTCAGCCTGAGGCTGATCCGTCCTTTGGCGGACGCGGGGGAGGAAAGTCTGTCCTGAGTCCCGTCGAAGAAAGGTGGGGGCTGGAACGACTGGAACGTTCTGAACTAATGCGACAAACGAGGGTTTTTTGATGAAAGCCATGCCCGATGTTGTCCGTGGAACACCGGTCAACACTAAAGAGTTAGCGCGAGGGAAAGTCTTTACCGCATCCTATACTCCGAAGCTCCGCTACAGGTGGGACGAGGGTGAGGCCATTGGCCGTTATCTGGAGGAATTCAGAGAGGGACGGCTGATCGCGCGCTCCTGTGGCCAGTGCGCCCGCGTGATGATCCCGCCGCGCATGTTCTGCGAGCGCTGCTTTCACTCGACCGATCAATGGGTCTACGTAAAGGACACGGGAAAGATTCTCACCTTTTCTCTCTGTTATGTGAGTTGGGATGTAAAGCGGCTCAAACAGCCGGAGATCCCCGCGGTGATCGAAATCGACGGCGCATCGCCCGGCATGGGGATTTTACATGTCGTTAAAAAGATCGCGCCGGGAAAAGTTCGAGTCGGGATGGCCGTCCGGGCCGTTTGGAAGCCTAAATCCAAGAGAGTCGGCAGCGTCACCGACATCGCTTATTGGGAGCCGATTAGAAAGTGAAGAATGACACGGAGATGATCGAGCCACCGAAGAACAGGGAGCCGCGCGCCTGGTCTGGTGAGATACCACTTACCTCCTTTTACACCGCAGGCGCAGGCGGTCAGATCTTCCTTCACGCGCTTAAAACGCAAGGCAAGCTAATCGGCACCCGCTGCAGCCCCTGTGAACAGGTTTACCTGCCCGCCAGATCATTCTGCGAGCGTTGCTTTGCCGAGCTTGTGGAGCAGGTGGAAGTCAAACGGACGGGGAAACTGGTCAGTTACACTTTCTGTCACGCTGACCATAACGGCGCAAGGTTGCGCCGACCCGTAGCGTTGGCGCTCATCCAACTGGAAGGCGCAACCACACTGCTCCTTCACCGCTTGCTGGGCGTGAGTGACCCGGGGGAGGTGAAAATCGGCAGCAGAGTGGAGACCGTCATCAAACCGAAAGCAAAGCGCCACGGCACGATCCTCGACATCGAAGGTTTTCGTATCCTCCAATGAAAGCCTACCCACGCGCGGATACCGCTTTGTCACTAATCGCCGAGAGGTAAAGGCGGGGTTTCCACGGCTGCTGGGAGCAGAATTTTTGCGGCCGTATTCATGTCCCGCGGTTTTACCCAGAGGATCGCCCCATAGCGGCCTTCTCCCGCCGCAATCGCCTGCACCGCGGTTACGTTAATGTTGGCCTGGGAAAGCTTTTCGGCGATTTCGGCCACGGCGCCCACCCGGTCGTCGCCTTGAATGAGAAAAGCGCTCTTCGGGCCCACCAGTTTTATTTTGGCCGCTTTGGCCGCAGCTTTGAAAGCCGCTTGGTCCACCGGCACGAGATCGATCTGCGCGCGGCGCCTCTGAGGAAATCCTACCACCGCAGCGAGGGACACTCCCGCTTCTTTGAGAGCGTTGAATACTTTTGCCCCTTCGCCCGGCTTATCGGGGACCACGGTATAATAATATGGAACGCGCTGAACTTTATCCGCCATGATCCTGCCCTCCTCGACTATACGTTGACACGGACAACCGCAGCGCAACGTCGATCGGCCACTCCCGCTCCCTCATTCGTATTGATAGTGTCCAATGGTCGCCGGCTCGGTCAGAACACGATCGATTCGTTTCTGAAATTCCTGTCGCTCCGGAGTATCGGCCCAGTTGGTCCAGTCTTCAACGCTTTTCCAGGTAGAGATCACCAGGTGGACCGACGGATCCGACAGAGAACGCAACGTTTCGCCGGAAATAAAGCCCGGCGCGTGGACCGCCTTGGACCGAACCTCCCTGATGGCTTGGCCCAGTTCGCTTTCCTTGCCCGCCTGAATCTTCCTTTGAATGAGGACCTTGATAGCCATGTTAACCTCCGTCGAAAGCGTTTAATTCTGGCGCGTGTTCAACCCGAAGTCGGCGCTGTTGCTCTGCCATAAACAAAAAAACCGGCTCACTCCTGCGAGGGTCATCGCCGAGCCGCTGGCTATGTTATTTTCATTCCTCCCCCTACGATTGACGTTTTCGGTCTCTTTGCACGAGTTCGACTCGTCACTGCGATTCAAGCGGCGCCGGGCGAGGTGTGTCTTAAGCTTATCTCTCAAACAGAGTGTGTCAAGACACTCTTTTTTTGGTAGTGGCTTCGTCTAATTTCAACAACGTGGCACTGTAGCGGAGGCCCCTCTGCCTGCCCTGCTTTCGGGCGACCACAGAGGCCCGCTGCGCGCTGAGAATCGCAGCCGGGACCTACCCGTAGGTCTATGATGAGAAATAATTAGGACAAAGAACTATGTTGACACATCGCGCTGCGAAGAATAACTTTAAACGTGGCCGCATTGAATCGCGTTCGACATAAAGTCAGAGCCGGTACTACCAACCAATTTCTGGTTCAACAACTGACGCTCAGGATAGCCCGCAGAGGAGTTCAATCATGACCACTCCGGGCGATAATCGCTTCGCTATCATCATGGCGGTCGCACCGCAGTGGAGCGCAGGGCCGGGGAAAGCCTCGACCTTCTCTTTGCAATTTCCATTGAAATTGAAGAGGATGAGAACATGGATGCGGCTCATGAACGGATCCTGATTGTCGACGGCGAAGAGAAGGTCGCCGGACTGTGTCAAAGAGCCCTGCTCAATGAGGGTTACGAGGTTGAGCACGTCTCGTCCGGCGAAGAGGCGCTGGACAAAATAGAAAAAGAATGGTTCGACCTGGTCATCGCGGAACCGGAGCTGCCAGGAATGAGCGGGCTCGAGTTGCTGACAGAGGCAAAGCGCGCGGATTCGGCTATGCCATTTATTTTCGTCACGGGCTTCGCAACCGTTGATTCGGCGGTCTTGGCGATGAAGGAAGGAGCCGATGATTTTTTCACCAAGCCCGTCGATATTGAACGACTCAAAGAGGTGGTGAAAAAGGCCCTGGAGTTGCACCGGCTCACAGGCGAAGTGCAGCGACTACGCCGCCAACTCGAGCAGGATTGGCCGTTTGAGCAGCTTGTGGGCCGTAGTAAGCCGATGCGGCAACTGTTTAGGCTCATGGCAGCGATAGGCAAACGCGACGTGACGGTCTTAATCGAAGGAGAATCGGGCACCGGCAAGGAACTTATAGCCAAGGCCATTCACCAGATAAGCCCAAGGTCGAGCGGGCCCTTTGTCGCCGTTGCCTGCGGCGCCATGCCCGAGACGTTATTGGAGAGCGAGCTTTTCGGTTATGTGCGCGGCGCCTTTACCGGCGCCATCGGCAACAAGAGGGGTCTTTTTGAGGAGGCCCAGGGAGGAACCCTTCTGCTGGACGAGATCGGCGACACGACACCGGCAATGCAGCTCAAGCTGCTCCGAGTCCTGCAGGAGAGGGAGATTCGCCCGATAGGAAGTAGGAAAGTGATCCCGGTGGATGTGCGCGTGATCGCCGCCACCAATAAAGATCTTAAGAAAGAGGTCCAAAAAGGGACGTTGCGCGAGGATCTTTACTATCGCTTAGCGGTCATTCCGCTGGTTCCCCCGCCTTTGCGCGAACGCAAAGAAGATATCCCTCTATTGGTCGATCGTTTTATCAAAAAATACTGCCGGCAAAATGACATGGCACCGAAGCGGATCACGGTTAAGGGCTTACAGGCATTAATGGATTATGCATGGCCGGGAAATGTGCGAGAGCTCGAGCATGTCCTTGAGAGGGCCATCTTATTGAGTCCAGGGGATGAGATGGCGCCAGGAACCCTGTTTCCCATCCAGTCGATCCAGTCGGCGGAGGTCTCAGCGCGACTGCCTTTACGGACGGCGGCAAAAACGGTCTTGGCAGCGGTGGAGCGAGAAAAAATCGCGCTCGCCCTCGACACAGCAAAGGGGAAACGGTCCGCAGCCGCGAGAATCTTGGGCATCAGCCGGGCATCACTTTACGACAAGCTCAAACGCTATCATCTTGTCCATTGACCTTTGAGCGATCCAATCCCCGCGGCTCACCTCAGCTTCGCTGCGTCCTGCACTCTGTCTTTTCTCGGTGTCCTTTGCGTTGCAATATCTCAAAATTTGCGCGGCTGGCGCAAATTTTCTGCCGCATCAATCTAACTTGCCGAATCGCAAATACTATCTCACCACGAAGTGGGCCATGATTTTACGCTCGCCCGCCGAGAATGAAAATGCAGGGGTTTCCTTCCACATGGTGCTCTCCTCGACTCGTCATTCCCGCGCACGCGGGAATCCAGGTTTGCTGCGCCGAATTAGCCTGGATACCCGCTTTCGCGGGTATGACGGAACCCAGGCGGGCCTTTCGTTCTCACCCCAAACGGGTATTTTCAAAGGAGCACACGAAGGTTTCGGACATTGATATTTCTAAACTTCTCAACTTCGTGCTCTTCGTGACCCTCGTGGTGAAATCTGTTTCTACTTTTTGCTTGCGGCTCTACCCGGCTGGGGTTGCCTATGAGCCGCTAATTTGAGAGCGACCCCCCTGTCCATATAAATCCTGGACTTGTCTAATTTCTTGGACATTGAACTAGCCAAAATCGTTATCAAAAACAAATTTGATCTTGTTTTTGTCCAGCAGCCCATACACATCTCCCCATTCAGGCAACGAGCCGCGGTGAATTGTCCCACGATAACAGGCAATTAGTTGTTATTTTCGCCGTGGCATCCGACTTGCGCCCAATCATAGGCGCGAGGTGCTGGTAAGGGAACGCCATGCGGTAGCAGAAAGAACCAACGACAGGGCGAACGCTCTCTGCCAACGGATCTCGACAAAATGCGCTTGTGTAGTTGTGGCAGCCATTAACCGAAGAAGAGTTATGAAGGGACCAGCGTTACCATACCGTTGCGCCATCGTTCTGGCCGGTGGGGAAGGGAGGCGCCTGCGGCCCTTTCTGAGGCAGCTAAACAGGGATGACCTTCCCAAGCAGTATGTAAGTTTTATCGGCACGCGATCGCTTCTTGAGCACACCCTTGATCGTGCCGAGAAATTGCTGCCGCCGCAACGTATTTTCACTGTCGTGAACCGGTATCATCTCAACTTTTCCGAAGTCGGGCGCCAGCTTTGCAGCCGGCCAGCGGGAACGGTGATTGTTCAACCGGAAAATAGAGAGACAGGGCCGGGCATTCTTCTACCGCTGATGCATCTGTACAAACACTATCCGAAGTCTACAGTGGCGGTTTTTCCGTCGGACCACTTTATCGGCGCAGAAAGTGTGTTTTTGACCCACGTCGCCGCTGCCTTCCATGCAGTCGAAGAAGACCCATCCCGTCTCGTTCTATTAGGTGTTGAAGCTGAAGGGCCAGATCCGGGGTATGGCTATATTGTACCGGCAGGCGACGCCGCAGATGCCGATATAGGCGGCTTGTGGAACACGATGGTGATGGTTTTTAACGCCGACAACTTTCTTGATCTGCTGCGTCGCGTGGCCCCGGGGCTTCAGCGCTGTTTCGAAAAGCTTGGCAACGCCATCGGGAAGCCCCATGAACAGCGGGTTGTAGAAGACACTTACCGGCATATTAAACCGCAGAATTTTTCAACCGGGGTGCTAGAGGCGCTGGCCCGGCGCCGCCCGTCGTGTTTGTCTGTGCTCCCCATTTCCGGGGCGCTCTGGAGCGACTGGGGTGTAGGAGACCATGTTCTGAGCGTCCTTAAACAAACCGGTTATCTCAATCGACTCAATGGAGTCTCGGAAAACAAACTTCTTAGCATCTGGGGTGGCGTGTGACTTTAGGCATCAAACAACGCTCTTTCGCATCCACCGGCAGCTCGTTTTCTGCTCAGAATTGGGAGACTGGCGGGGAGAACTCCCGCTTGAATCCAGAGAAAAATTTATCCTTGGACGCTGGTGCGAGGACGGTTCTAATAAGCGCCACTGTTCTTGTCCGGGATCACGATGAGTTGGCCCGGATCTGCCAGAAAGGAGTGATCCGATGCCGCTCCTCCATGTAGCTTTTCAGGAAGGCTTTGAGGCTGACACTGTGGCCGTTTACATCGACGGCAATGAGGCGTTCCGCAAAGACAATGTGAAAACCAGATTACAGATCGGCTACGCGGATTCCTTTGAGAACTTTTTGCCGGAAGGTTCACGGACCGTAAACATTGTCGTCCCGGAGAAAAACCTGTCACAAACCGTTCAACTCCAGCTCACCGCCGCGACCTACCTGGGAGTCTCTATCGAGCAATGCAATATTAATTGCAAGATCTCGGATCAACCATTTGGTTATGTATGAAGATAAGAAGGGGATTCGCCATGCCAAGAGGTCCACCGAAATTTTCTATTACGGCAGCGATAGATAACGCCGCATAGATCGGCAGGAGAGCTGCGGCGTTGAGCGCTTCTCACGGAAACCCCATCGCTGCCAACCCTGAGAACGGGTATCTTCACGATTCTTTGGTGTTCGACCAAAAGGAGGAAATTATCATGGCCGATGAATTTTCATATGTTAACCTACCCCCCGAACAACTGGTAGATTTGGAGGCGTCGCAGCTTCAGGCTTCAGCCATTTTTGCCCCGGCCAGCGGTCTTTACGTGTCGCAGCCGAACTTGATCTCCAACCCAACTCCAGTTCCCGGAGGTTCCGCTATCGAAGTATCGGGGACAGGGCTGGAAGAGATGGCCGATGCGTCATACCCGTTGCCGATAAGGCGTGAAGAGTTCCGACTCGACGTGGACGGGCGTAATCCGCAGATGACCGCCAGTGGCACTATCTCTGGATCGATGGCTTCCCGCATCCACTGGATCGCCAAGCTCATCGCCAGCGGCCCAAGCAAATGGACTGGTTGGATTTGGTACAAAGACGGCGCTGTGGCCTCTTTCCCTTATACTTCCGTGCAGATTCAAGCGACCCGTAGTTCGATACCCGATCAGCGGATGGTCACGGCGATATTTTCCGGCGGGGGAGCGCCAAACCGGGTGCGCAGGTTGCGCTTCAAATCGCCTTACTTCCACTCGGTGAATTTCGAGTTCGACTCTGCCGAAGGCGAAAACCCAACCCTGAGCGTGAATTCCCACGCCCATCCGAATCACCCCGCGAGTTTACCCAGTGAGAACTTGACCATCCAGAAGGTTTTTCAACGAGCCGGCTTTTACGTCACAACGTCACCCGGTGGCACCGTGCCGGTGAGCGGAGCCGGCCCCAACGCAAGGTGGAGCGACCAGGAAATGCATGATGCCATGCAAGTCTATTGGTCGCGCTTCGCCAATAAGTCGCAATGGGCTCTCTGGGTGTTCTTTGCGTCGCTGCACGAAATGGGCACCGGCCTAGGCGGCATCATGTTTGACGACATCGGGCCTAATCACCGTCAGGGCACGGCAATCTTCAACGATTCGTTCGTTGCGACCGCGCCCGCTGGTGATGCCAATCCGGCAGCCTGGGTACAACGCATGATCTTCTGGACGGCGTGCCACGAAATGGGCCACAGCTTTAATCTGGCGCACTCGTGGCAAAAGTCCTTGGGCACCCCCTGGATTCCGCTTGCCGATGAGCCGGAGGCGCGCAGCTTCATGAACTATCCTTATGGAGTGTCCGGCGGGCAAACCGCGTTTTTTGCCGACTTCCAGTACCGCTTCACCGACTCCGAACTGCTATTCATGCGCCATGCGCCGGAAAGATTCGTCCAGATGGGCAATGCCGATTGGTTCGACCACCACGGCTTTGAAGAAGCCAACGCATCTCCCGAGCCATCGCTTAAGCTGGAGTTGCGCGCCAATCGGAATGTCAACCTTTTCGAATTCATGGAGCCGGCGACTCTAGAGTTAAAACTCACCAACACTTCGTCGCAACCTTGCATGGTCGGAGAGAACGTCTTATCCGACTGTGATTCGATGACGGTGATCATCAAAAAGGACGGCAAACCAGCCCGGCAATTGCTGCCATACGTGCGCCACTGTGTGCTGCCCAAGAAGCGAGTCTTGGGGCCGGGAGTTTCCATTTATGACTCCCTGTTTATCTCGGCGGGCCGCAATGGTTGGGATCTCGCCGAGCCTGGGAAATATACGATTCAAGTGGCGCTGCATCAGGAAGGCGAAGACATCGTCTCCAACCCGTTATCACTCCGTGTCGCGCCGCCGCGCGGATATGAGGAGGAGCTTCTGGCGCAAGATTTCTACTCCGATGATGTCGGCCGGATTATCGCGTTGGACGGCAGCTATTTCCTCGAAAAAGGCAACGACGTGCTGCAAAAGGTTATCGAAAGACTTGCTGACCGGCGGGTCGCGCTGCATGCTCGCGTGGCACTCGGCCGAGTGCTGATGCAGGACTACAAGCAATTGGTTGCCGAGGCTGTCGACGGTCGTAAGTCAGTGGCTGTGAGGCTTCGCTCCGCTCAACTTGACACCGCAAAACAGCACTTCTCCGCCGCCTTGTATGACAAACCGGAGGAAGCGGCCGTCTCCTTGGGGCATATTGACTACAAGTGGTACATGGACCGCATCAGCGATTGCGTGGCTCAACAGGGCGATGTGGAATACGCGACGAGGATGCAACAGCAACTCTACCAGGTGATGTCGGGCCGGCGAGTGAATGGCCGCGGCATCCCGGAGGGGGTCTTGCAGCGGATCAAAGAGCGGCGTGAAGGCTACGGTCACCCAGCGGCCATGAGCGAGCCGACAAGAGCGGGCGCCTGGATGTTTGAGGAAGGCGTCGAGGCGACCACCTTACACTAGGAGGATTGGCTCAGCGGAGAACAAGGGAAGCTGCCGGATTCTCATGCGCAGTATCATCCCTGCCATGCTAGCGCACCTTTTTGGCGCGCCGTAGAGGCGGTTTGGGAACCGCCTCTACGCTTTGGAGGGGAAAAACCGCCAAGCCACTCTTCCAGAGGCAAATAGGGTTAATCTCCAGTAGGCTTTCCTTTCAACTCTTCAACAGGCTACCGGTGGGCGGCGTCAGATAGGCGCCTTGAATTCATGAGGTAACTATGGTGGGGTTTGCTTGTTAAGTGGTGAGCGGTAATGGCTACGCTTCGTGAGATTCTCGACCAGAATGTCCGAGAGGGCGAGCTCTATGAGAAGCTGGGTGACGGGAGAATACGATGCTTCGCCTGCGGCCACCATTGTCCTATCCCGGAGGGTCGTCCGGGAGTTTGCCAAGTCCGGTTCAACAGGGGTGGCACGCTCTACGTTCCCTGGGGTTACGCGGGTGGCGTGCAGTGCGACCCGATTGAGAAAAAACCCTTCTTTCACGCCTATCCCGGGGCTTTAGCCTATAGCTTTGGGATGCTCGGTTGTGATTTGCACTGCGCCTACTGTCAAAACTGGGTAACTTCGCAGGCTCTGCGCGATCCCAGCGCGACGGTGCCACCGCGCAAGCTCACCCCTGAGGAACTTGTCCGTGACGCTCTCCGTCAAGGGGCTAAAGCGATCGTAAGCACCTATAACGAGCCGCTGATAACGAGTGAATGGGCGGTAGCTGTGTTCAAAGACGCCCGCGCGGCCGGGCTGGTAACGAGCTTTGTCTCGAATGGGAACGGCACGCAGCAAGTGCTGGAATACGCTTCTGGCTGGAGATTGTGACATTGCTGGTGCCGGGATTTAACGACTGTGAGAACGAAGTTAAGCGGCTCACCGAATTCCTCGTGAGCGTGTCGCGGGACATTCCGTGGCATGTCACGGCATTTCACAAAGACTATAAAATGACCGATCCAGATAATACGACGGCGCGGCACTTAGTGCGCGCCGCAGAGATTGGTAAGGCAGCCGGGTTGCGCTACGTTTATGCCGGAAATCTACCCGGGAAGGTAGGAGACCTGGAAAATACCTATTGCCCGAACTGCCATGAGCTGCTGATTGAACGCTACGGCTATCTGATTTTGGACTATAAGCTGACTGCTGATGGCTCTTGTCCGCACTGTGAAACCAAGATACCCGGGCGATGGGCTCCTTGTTTCCAGGGGCAGATCACATCCCATCCATACCTACCCCGGCGCAGACGCCGCCCCTCAGATTACTCCTGGCTCCAGTCTACCGAATAAACTGCGCGCCGGGTAATCTCTGAACTCGCGCAGGGATCCGCTGCTCGCCCGGATTATTCACGCACCTCGTTTTGTAGGTGCGAATACGGAGGCTCACCGACCAAGGCACGGAGGATCGTCCGCTGCTCCAGGGACAACAGCGCTTTACCCTGCTCTATAGCGCGAATCCGCGCAAAGCGGAGATCCGCGCGCAACCGCTCGATTTCTTGGAGCTTCGCCTTCACCTGCTGCTCCTCCACAGGATCAACCTCAAGCATACTGGCCAGCTCCGTCTCAGCGAGGCGGACATCAGCTTCGTGCCGGATCGCCTCGCGCTCAAAACCGCTCCTGAGTTTTGCAAGGCTCCGCACCTGGTCAAGGGACAACTTTAACTCTTCGTGGTGACGGAGCATGAGGGAAATAAGCGGGCGCTCCCGCGGTGGGTCTCCCTCGTCCCAACGGGCGAGCTCGCCAGGGGCAGCCAGGGTTGGCTCCTGTGGATAAGGGCTGATCACCACGAAAGACGGGCCAAGGCCAATTACCTGTTGCCGGAAACAGAAGCCGCTGTGAAAACCAAATGGGTGGTGCGGAAAAAACCCACGACAACTAAAATGGTGGTGGCGCCAAAACAGAGGCTTATGCCTGAAATGCCGCCGGTGATCGAAGCGCCGGTGATGGAAAGGGTGGCTATCTTTCAAGTGAGCACCGAAGCGTCCGGAGACAGCCCGCAAGCCACTAGGATGAGGGGGTGATCCCGAGAAGTGGCTCTGCCCACCATTCCCCAACTGGCCCGAGACTGTCGCTCCGCGCGCTGAGATCGACCCGGCAGTCAACGCGGCGAGGAAAAAAACGACAGATGCAGCGACTAGTGTTTCCATCTCTCTTATTTTCTTGCTTATTTTATGCGCTCAGGCAGATCACAAATTGGCGATTTGACGAGTGCTGAAGCCTAGTGGGGTCCATCGATTCGGGTGGCGTTCATGGAGATCAACGTCGCTCTTTCTAAGCTGTCTTCCCTTAGTCGGCTACAACGGTCCCCTCCGCCAGGGTCTCTACCATCCCCTTTACGTCGAAGTAAGTATCTGTTTCGTATATGCTGATGTTCTCAGGGTCCGCCAGGACCCCTGCTATCTTTTCTTCGAATGCTTTCCGCTCCGGGGTGTTAACCCAACTTTTCCAGTCCTCAACGCTTTTCCAGGCGCTGATCACCAGGTGACTAGAAGGGTCGTCCACAGATCGCAAGGTTTCTCCAGAAATGAAGCCCTGTGCATGGATGGCCCTGGAGCGAATTTCTCCTATAGCCTCGCCAAGTTCGTTTTCCTTGCCCGGCTTGATTTTTCTTTGGATGAGGATTTTAACGGCCATGATAATTCCTCCATCAAAAATGAGTAACGTTCTTTATGGCGCCCTGACAAATAGGCGGGCGCATTCGGCGCTGCAAAAGTAGCCGCCCCGCGAGAATACCGCTTCGGTCTGAGGCACGTAGCTCTGGCAGTGGAGACACAGAACTAGTTCCTGATCCAGATCGGGACGGTCCTTAGAACCCTTGAGACGCCTTGTTCTGCTAGAGAAGAAAAACGTCGAGATGATGACAAAAATAACGTAGGCCAGCAGAAGAAGGATAATTAACCTAAAGACCAACATAGCGACCCTCTCAGGCAGCTATCAACTGCTTCGGAAAAGAAGAAACTTTTAAGAAACAAAAAAGCCAGCACACTCCTGCGGCAAAATATCAGGAGCGGCTGGCTAAAAAAATTTCCATTTCCCCCTCCGAGAAACCTTTTGCGTGCCTCTGTTAGGCCTCACATCTGAAGCCAAAGCTTGTCAAAAACGGGGGATGCTCTTAGCGATCTTGTGATATAAGTTGCATAGCACCATCCAAACTGGGTTTCAACGACGCTTGAATTTCCGTTTACCCATGTCGTAGGCTTGACCGCGGCGGATTCGTTTCCATGAAATCAGGCAGCCCCACGCTCAGAAGTGCAATCCTCGCTCTGAAAAAAGAACTCCAAAATTTAAGAAAGGAAATCCTCGAGGAAAAGGAACAGCGGGTTCTAGGAGCGATCATCCGGCGCGGCCTTCGCTGTTATCCGAGAGAAGAGGATCGGGGCGTTCTCCTACCCAGTGCAAAAAGATTCCGCGAGGACTTTTATAGTCATCTGAAAAAGTATTCCTTTCGACTTTTTCTCCGGGACGTCATTAAAAACAAGGACTCCTTTTCCCTCGCAGATCTTTTGCGCTACTGCTCTGAGAGAAGCGCTAAAGAATATCTTCGTGTTCTCGTGCGTGTGGGCGTCGTCCTCCCCATGCGTCAAAGCCGCTTCATGCTAAAAGACACGCGCATCAGCTCCTTTGGGGAAACTCTAGAATGGTTCGTCTGCCAGATCTTGGAAAAGGAATTCTACCTTCCTCCCCTATGGGGCTTTCGGGTTAAAGAGAATCGCGGCGGAGGGGACTTTGACGTTGTGGCGCTTATGGAAGGGAGTCTTGTATATGTCGAAACCAAGTCCTCCCCGCCAAAACACATT